>NZ_VMKU01000147.1:0-13750 GCF_013276315.1 Streptococcus sp. 2741
AAAATCTCTTCAAACCACGTCAGCTTTGCCTTTCCGTAGGTATATGTAACTGACTTCGTCAGTCTTATCTCCAACCTCAAAACAGTGTTTTGAGCAACCTGTGGCTAGCTTTCTAGTTTGCTCTTTGATTTTCATTGAGCATAAATCAGCCATAAAGAAAACTTATCACAGAGATAGATATCATATAATGGCGTAAATGGTCTTTTTCTGTTAAGATTATAAGGTATTTTATTTTGGAGGAAATGACATGAAAAAAATCGTTAAATACTCATCTCTTGCGGCCCTTGCTCTTGTTGCTGCAGGTGTGTTAGCAGCTTGCTCAGGTGGTGCTAAGAAAGAAGGAGAAGCAGCTAGCAAGAAAGAAATCATCGTTGCAACCAATGGATCACCAAAGCCATTTATCTATGAAGAAAATGGCGAATTGACTGGTTACGAGATTGAAGTCGTTCGCGCTATCTTTAAAGATTCTGACAAATATGATGTCAAGTTTGAAAAGACAGAATGGTCAGGTGTCTTTGCAGGTCTTGACGCTGACCGTTACAATATGGCTGTCAACAATCTTAGCTACACTAAAGAACGTGCGGAGAAATACCTTTATGCCGCACCAATTGCCCAAAACCCTAATGTCCTTGTAGTGAAGAAAGATGACTCTAGTATCAAGTCTCTCGCTGATATCGGTGGAAAATCGACGGAAGTCGTTCAAGCCACTACATCAGCTAAGCAGTTAGAAGCATACAATGCTGAACACCCGGATAACCCAACTATCCTTAACTATACTAAGGCAGACTTCCAACAAATCATGGTACGTTTGAGCGATGGCCAATTTGACTATAAGATTTTTGATAAAATCGGTGTTGAAACAGTGATCAAGAACCAAGGTTTGGATAACTTGAAAGTCATTGAACTTCCAAGTGACCAACAACCGTACGTTTACCCACTTCTTGCTCAAGGTCAAGATGAGTTGAAATCATTTGTAGACAAACGCATCAAAGAACTCTACAAAGACGGAACGCTTGAAAAATTGTCTAAACAATTCTTCGGAGACACTTACCTACCAGCAGAGGCTGATATTAAATAATTTCTTGAAATCATCCATTCTGAATAAGATGGGTGATTTCTCAGTTCTTAGATATATAGTTTTAAACTATATATCTGACTATCTAATAACAATTTGTGAAATAAAACAAAGTATGAGATACTAGTACGGTATTATTTTTAAGGAGAAAGAATCATGAAAATCAAAAAATGGCTTGGCCTAGCAGCCCTTGCTACAGTCGCAGGTTTGGCTCTTGCAGCTTGCGGAAACTCAGAAAAGAAAGCAGACAATGCAACAACTATCAAAATCGCAACTGTCAACCGTAGCGGTTCTGAAGAAGCTCGTTGGGATAAAGTTCAAGAATTGGTTAAGAAAGACGGAATCACTTTGGAATTTACAGAGTTCACAGACTACTCACAACCAAACAAGGCAACTGCTGATGGCGAAGTAGACTTGAACGCTTTCCAACACTATAACTTCTTGAACAACTGGAACAAAGAAAACGGGAAAGACCTTGTAGCGATTGCTGATACTTACATCTCTCCAATCCGCCTTTACTCAGGTTTGAATGGAAGTGACAACAAGTACACTAAAGTAGAAGACATCCCAGCAAACGGAGAAATCGCTGTACCGAACGATGCTACAAACGAAAGCCGTGCGCTTTACTTGCTTCAATCAGCTGGCTTGATTAAATTGGACGTTTCAGGAACTGCTCTTGCAACAGTTGCTAACATCAAAGAAAATCCAAAGAACTTGAAAATCACTGAATTGGATGCTAGCCAAACAGCTCGTTCATTGTCATCAGTTGACGCTGCTGTTGTAAACAATACCTTCGTTACAGAAGCAAAATTGGACTACAAGAAAGCACTTTTCAAAGAACAAGCTGATGAAAATTCAAAACAATGGTACAACATCATCGTTGCGAAAAAAGATTGGGAAACATCACCAAAAGCTGATGCTATCAAGAAAGTGATCGCAGCTTACCATACAGATGAAGTGAAAAAAGTTATCGAAGAAACATCAGACGGTTTGGATCAACCAGTTTGGTAATAAGAAACAGGGAGGTGGGAGAGAGAATTCCACCTCTTGCTTTTGTATAGAGCATGGATTGTAAAGAAGACTATAGTTTCATAGAAAGGTAGAGAGAATATGGTTTTTCCTAGTGAACAAGAACAGATTGAAAAATTTGAAAAGGATCATGTAGCCCAGCATTATTTTGAGGTTTTGCGTACCTTGATTTCTAAGAAGTCGGTCTTTGCCCAGCAGGTTGGACTTAAGGAAGTCGCAAACTATCTGGGTGAGATTTTCAAGCGTGTGGGGGCTGAAGTGGAGATTGATGAGACTTACACGGCGCCTTTTGTCATGGCGCATTTCAAGAGTTCACGTCCAGATGCCAAGACCCTGATTTTCTATAACCACTATGACACTGTGCCAGCGGACGGAGATCAGGTCTGGACAGAGGATCCCTTTACGCTTTCGGTGCGCAATGGTTTCATGTATGGACGTGGGGTTGATGACGACAAGGGTCATATCACAGCTCGTTTGAGTGCTTTGAGAAAATACATGCAGCACCACGATGACCTGCCTGTCAATATCAGTTTTATCATGGAGGGAGCGGAGGAATCGGCTTCGACAGACCTGGATAAGTATTTGGAAAAGCATGCGGATAAACTCCGTGGGGCGGATTTGTTGGTCTGGGAACAAGGAACCAAAAATGCCTTGGAACAGCTGGAAATTTCTGGTGGAAATAAGGGGATTGTGACCTTTGATGCCAAGGTGAAAAGTGCTGATGTGGATATCCACTCGAGTTATGGTGGGGTTGTGGAATCAGCTCCTTGGTATCTCCTCCAAGCCTTACAGTCTCTTCGTGCTGCGGATGGCCGTATCTTGGTTGAAGGTTTGTACGAAGAAGTACAAGAGCCAAATGAACGAGAAATGTCCTTGGTGGACACTTACGCTCAACGCAATCCAGGGGAAATCAGCCAGATTTATGGTTTGGAATTGCCTCTCTTACAAGAGGAGCGTGCAGCCTTTCTAAAACGTTTCTTTTTTGAACCAGCTCTTAATATCGAAGGGATTCAGTCAGGTTATCAAGGGCAAGGGGTTAAGACTATTTTGCCAGCAGAAGCTAGCGCTAAGTTAGAAGTTCGTTTGGTTCCTGGTCTAGAACCGCATGATGTTCTGGAAAAAATTCGGAAACAGCTAGACAAAAATGGCTTTGATAAGGTAGAATTATACTATACCTTGGGAGAGATGAGCTATCGAAGCGATATGAGCGCACCAGCCATTCTCAATGTGATCGAGTTGGCCAAGAAATTCTATCCACAGGGCGTTTCAGTCTTGCCGACGACAGCGGGGACAGGACCTATGCATACGGTCTTTGATGCCCTAGAGGTGCCAATGGTGGCCTTCGGTCTAGGAAATGCCAACAGCCGAGACCACGGTGGAGATGAGAACGTGCGAATCGCCGATTACTACACCCATATTGAATTAGTAGAGGAGCTGATTAGAAGCTATGAGTAGAGATATTATCAAGTTAGATCAGATCGATGTGACTTTTCACCAAAAGAAGAGAACCATCACAGCGGTCAAGGATGTGACCATTCACATCCAAGAAGGGGATATTTACGGAATTGTTGGATATTCTGGAGCAGGGAAATCAACCCTTGTACGGGTGATTAATCTCTTGCAAAAGCCATCTGCAGGGAAAATTACCATTGACGATGATGTGATTTTTGATGGCAAGGTGGCCTTGACGGCAGAGCAGTTACGTCGTAAACGTCAAGATATCGGGATGATTTTCCAGCATTTTAACCTGATGAGCCAGAAGACTGCAGAGGAGAATGTAGCCTTTGCCCTTAAACACTCTGGACTCAGCAAGGAAGAAAAGAAGGCTAAAGTAGCTAAGTTGTTGGACTTGGTTGGCTTGGCGGATCGTGCTGAAAACTACCCTTCACAACTATCTGGAGGGCAAAAACAGCGTGTAGCCATTGCGCGTGCCTTGGCAAATGATCCAAAAATCTTGATTTCAGACGAGTCAACTTCTGCCCTTGACCCTAAGACAACCAAGCAGATTTTGGCCTTGTTGCAAGATTTGAACCAAAAATTAGGCTTGACTGTTGTCTTGATTACGCATGAAATGCAGATTGTCAAAGACATTGCCAATCGTGTGGCAGTTATGCAGGACGGACATTTGATTGAAGAGGGTAGTGTCCTTGAAATCTTCTCAGACCCTAAACAACCTTTGACTCAAGACTTTATCTCAACAGCCACAGGTATTGACGAAGCCATGGTCAAAATCGAGAAGCAAGAAATCGTGGAACACTTGTCTGAAAACAGCATTTTGGTGCAGCTCAAGTACGCAGGGGCTTCAACAGACGAGCCACTTTTGAATGAGTTGTACAAGCATTACCAAGTAACGGCTAATATTCTCTATGGGAATATCGAAATTCTCGATGGTACTCCTGTTGGAGAATTGGTTGTAGTCTTGTCAGGTGAAAAAGCAGCGTTGGCAGGTGCCCAAGAAGCCATTCGTCAAGCAGGTGTACAACTAAAAGTATTGAAGGGAGGACAGTAAGATGGAATCATTGATTCAAACCTATTTACCAAATGTCTATAAGATGGGCTGGGCTGGTCAAGCAGGCTGGGGAACAGCCATCTACCTAACCCTTTATATGACAGTTCTTTCCTTTATCATCGGAGGGCTCTTGGGACTGGTGGCAGGTCTTTTCCTTGTCTTGACAGCGCCAGGTGGTGTCTTGGAAAATAAGGTCGTCTTCTGGATTTTAGATAAGATTACCTCTATTTTCCGTGCGGTTCCTTTCATCATTCTCTTGGCAGTCTTGTCACCCTTCTCTCATCTAATCGTAGGAACAAGCATTGGTCCAAATGCAGCTATCGTACCCCTATCTTTTGCGGTCTTTGCCTTCTTTGCCCGTCAAGTGCAGGTTGTCTTGGCTGAATTGGATGGTGGTGTCATTGAGGCGGCTCAAGCGAGCGGAGCGACTTTCTGGGACATCGTGGGTGTTTACCTATCAGAAGGTCTTCCAGATTTGATCCGTGTGACGACTGTGACCTTGATTTCCCTTGTTGGGGAAACAGCTATGGCGGGTGCGGTTGGAGCTGGTGGTATCGGTAACGTAGCCATCGCTTATGGATTTAATCGCTACAATCACGATGTGACCATCTTGGCAACCATCATTATCATCTTGATTATCTTTACAATCCAATTCTTGGGAGACTTCTTGACCAAGAAATTGAGCCATAAATAAAAAAGGGCTAGGCAATCTGTACATCATTCATAGGAGTTGTCGTTATCGTCAAGACTTGAAATTTTCTGTACTGGTTGCTATCAATCATCACTTTTATGAGTTAGAGAGTTAAGCATTGTGGGGAGTCAATATGCAAAATCTGGGAGAAGTTTTTAAAGAATTGAGAAAGAGTCGGAATGTATCTCTACAGGAGGCGACGGGAGGAGAGTTTACTTATTCCATGCTGAGCAAATTTGAGCGTGGAGAAGCAGACTTATCATCTATGAAATTGATTACTGCCTTAGATAACATCCACTCTGATTTGAATGAATTTATGTACTTGGTACGTGGTTTTTCTCAGAAAAAGGCTTTGGCTTTTCAAGAAAATCTCTGGGAACTATATGATAGAGAAGGGATTGATTCTCTCCACGCCTTGTATGAAGAGACGATTCAAAAGTATAGATCAAGTGGTGAAAAAAGCTATCTTTTACAAA
This sequence comes from Streptococcus sp. 2741, assembly GCF_013276315.1. Classification (NCBI taxonomy): domain Bacteria; kingdom Bacillati; phylum Bacillota; class Bacilli; order Lactobacillales; family Streptococcaceae; genus Streptococcus; species Streptococcus sp. 2741. The sequence continues at coordinate 5,781 of NZ_VMKU01000147.1, forward strand.
TGATTCGTATCAAAAGCCTTCTTGTGTTTTTTGATTCAGAAATAAGGGCAACGGATGAAGAACTGACTTTTCTCTATGACTATTTTTTTACTATTGATATCTGGGGAAATTATGAATTGGAACTATTTTCAACGATTTCTACTTTGTTTCCTCTGCCCCTCTATTTTAAATATTCTAGGGAGATGTTGCAAAAGACGGATTTATTAGGCTCTTTACCTAGTAACAAAGTCGGTATTGATACCATTTTAATTAATGGACTTTTTAAAGCGATAGAGGAAAAGGATAAATTAAAAGCAGACTATTTTGTTTTTCAGATTGAAAAACGAGATCTACCAGAATCTCAAGCTTATCTTAAAATCATTTATATGATTGCTAAAGGGTATTATGATACGATTTTTAAAGTAGAAAATAAGGGTCTTGAAAAAATCCAGAGGGGCATTACAATCTTACAAGATTTAGAGTATATAGATGGTGCAAGATACTATGAAAACTATTTTGCAAATCAGCTTTCAAATAAAGATTTGTAATATATTCTCGTTACATCGACTGATGAAAAATAAATAGCCTTGTAGATGGAGTGATAATTAGTAGTTTCTAGGCGCTAGAGTTTCTATTTTCAGAAAAAATATATTACAAAAAAGTGGGGAGCCCCGCTTTTTTTGTTAGACTGGATTCAATAGAATACTCTTTGAAATGTGAGAAAGACCTGTTATGAAACTATTCTTAAGACATCATTTATTTAGAATACTTACCTTATCGAGGTTTTTAAGCTCAAGTGGAGCTTATATTTATAATCTGGTATTTATTGTTTATGCTGCGAGTCTACCCTTTAAAAATATAGCTGTATTTATGGCGAATATGATTACGATTTTACCTTTCCTATTTACTTTTTATGCTGGGATTAAGGCTGATCATACTCGGAATAAAGCAGGGACAATTATTTGGGTTGGTTGTGTGCAAAGTCTACTATTTCTTTTGATTGCTAGTGTGATTCATGATCAGAACTTCGTGACGTTTGCTTTTATCTGTATGGTTAATATCTGTTCAGATATTTTATCGGATTATACAGCAGGCCTTCGTATGCCGATTATCCAGCATAATATTTCAGAAGATAAGCTCTATGAAGCTTATTCCTTTACTCAGTTTGTTTCCTATTTATCAAATCTAGGAGGTCAAGCCTTAGGAGTGTGGTTACTCACAACAAGCCACCAAGATTTTTCTTTTGTTGCAATTGTGAATGCTGGCTTCTTTTTACTATCTTCTCTTATTTTGTTCAAAAATAGAAGAGAATTGACGCATTTGTCTGTAACAGTAGAGAATGAACCTATTAGTTTACTTCAACAAGTTAAGGCAATCTATGCGGACATGGATGATATCTTTAGACAGAGAGAAAGTAAATCATTGTTTAAAATTATTCTTGTCATTTTGGTAATGAATACTTTGGGAGGAGCTGTTGGAGGTATTTATCACTTTTACTTATTAGACCATACTATCTATCATTTCAGCTATGCTCAAGCCTTATTTTTAATTGAATGTGTTAGCTTGGGAGGAGCTATTCTTGGTAGCCTAACTCCCCATGATTATTTTGGGAAATGGTCTTTTTCAAGCTTGTTATCGCTCAATGCAATTCTGTTTGTATTGCTTGCTACTGCTAATATTTTAGATTTTTCTCCTCTAGTAGGTGTTGTTTGCTTAGCCTTTGTCATGTATTTGATGTCGAAATCAATGCCTAAATTAGATACTCTGTTACTGTCTAATTTGAGTGCGGATGTATTAGCTAGAAGTAATAATCTCTTGAGTATGATTTTTTCCCTAACATTACCCTTGGGGATGTCTGTATTTTCCTTCTTAGCTTTGCAAGATATCAGGCTTTGTTGGTGGGTATTTTTGGTAGTGAGTGTGATAGGGTTGATTTTATCACTAGAAAAAAGAAGTTTTTCAGGTAAAAAAGTTTAACCTAGGCAAATCAGGCTTACTAGAAGGTCTTCCAGATTTGATTCGTGTGACGACTGTAACCTTGATTTCCCTTGTTGGTGAAACAGCTATGGCTGGTGCGGTTGGAGCTGGCGGTATTGGTAACGTAGTCATCGCTTATGGATTTAACCGCTACAATCACGATAAAACTATCTTGGCAACCATCATTATCATTTTGATTATCTTTAAATTCATACTCAATGAAAATCAAAGAGCAAAGTAGGAAACTAGCCGCAGGTTGCTCAAAACACTGTTTTGAGGTTGGAGATAAGACTGACGAAGTCAGTTACATATACCTACGGCAAGGCGACGTTGACGTGGTTTGAAGAGATTTTCGAAGAGTATCAATTCTTGGGAGACTTCTTGACCAAGTCTTGAGCCATAAATAAAAAAGAGCCGCCTGGCTCTTTTTAACTAATCAGATTTTCTGTGCAAATTTTTTACTCAAGGCTTGTCCAATCAAGGCACCCACTAGGGCTCCGATGACAATACTTGCGATAAATAGAAGGACAGTTCCAGGGTTTGGCGCAACCATGATACGGTCGATATATTCTTGCGATTTTCCTCTTGCTAGAAGGGTTGCCATATAGGCTTGGGGTGCAATCCACATGAGTAAGATTGGTCCTGCTGTGCTAAAGGCAAAGAGTATGAAAGAAAGGAAATTCTTAGTTTGGTTCTTGTATTTTCCGAGGTTAGCTACTCCATCTGCTAGCAGCCCACAGATAATTCCAGGAAGGAAGGCACCGGCACCGTGTTTAGTTCCCAAGAAAAAGAGAGCAATAACAAGACCGATAGTGGTAACGGCTCCAAAGCGCGGAACTTTTGCGACTAGAATCATATAGACGCTACCGCCGACAAGGGCAGTAAAAGCAGGCGCATAAAACATGTTTCCAGTTTGGTCAAGGAGATTGCCCAAAAGAACACCAATCCCCATGCAGAGGAAGTAAAGAACTGCAAAAAGCAGTGTAGTTAAGATAGCTTTTTCCATGAATTGTCTCCTGATCATTTTTTCACAATTCTCATTTTACCATGGTTTGATGGGATTGTAAATGGATACTAGAAGTTTTTGAAAACGCTTGAAATATGATATAATAGTTTCATAGTTATTTTTAGGAGGATATCATGGGGAGATTTTTAGACTTTGTCTTTAATCGTTTCTTTTTAGGGATGATTGCGACAGCCTTCTTTTGGCTATTAACCTTGGTGGGAGGGATTATCCTTGGTCTAGCGCCTGCTAGTGCCACCTTGATGAGCCTATATGCAGAACATGGTTATAGCTTTCGGGAATACAGTTTGAAGGAGGCCTGGTCTCTTTATAAGCAAAATTTTGTCTCAAGCAACCTGATTTTCTATAGCTTTCTAGGAGTGGATCTAGTTTTGGTTTATGGCCTGTATCTCTTGGTACAATTGCCTCATCAGACCATTGTTCATTTGATTGCGACCTTTTTAAATGTTCTAGTAGTTGCCCTGATCTTTTTGGCTTATACAGTATCTTTGAAATTACAAGTTTATTTTGATTTGTCCTATCGAAATAGCCTCAAACTATCCTTGATTGGCATCTTTATGAGCCTAGCAGCTGTGGTCAAGGTTCTCCTTGGGACCGTGCTACTTGTAGCAATTGGTTACTATATGCCTGCTCTGCTTTTCTTTGTAGGAATTGGGATGTGGCATTTCTTTATCAGTGATATGTTGGAACCGGTCTATGAAAGTATCCATGAAAAATTGGCGACAAAGTAGGATGAAGCAGTTTTGGCTACATACGCTTCTGCGAACCTACAGTTCAGTGATGATCATTATTATTGCGAGTTTTGCAATCTTACTCTCTTACGCTGACTGGGATTCACGGGAAAAGGAAGCCCAGAGAGTAGCCCAGCGTGTAACTGCTAGAACAGTGAGTGAAATTGAATATTACCATAGAGAATCAACCCAGATAGCTCAGGCTTTAGTTGAAAATCAAGCTCGTATTGAGGGAATCTATAAATACTTTAGCCTTAGCATGCCAGACTATTTTTACTGGCAATTAGAGCGGAAAGCTTCGCCTTATGTATCAGTCTCTCTGCATGAAAATGTTGATGACCTCTATGTTCGAAATGATTTTGTAACTGGAGTGGCCATTGCTTTTCAAGATTACAAGGAAGTCTATGTTTCTACTAAAGACAAACGTAGTGGAGAAAAAATCAGGGCTGAGGATTTCAAACCAGCAGGAAATAGTTTTGCCATTCCGGTGTCAGATCCAGTGTCAGATCAAGACTTAGGAGTGATTTACATCTCCTTGGATCCTGCTGTTTTATACCATGCCATTGATAATACTAGAGGTCATACTCCGATGGCAGTAACAGTGACCTCACCTTTTGATACGGAGATTTTTCATATTGGTGAAACAGTTGATAAGGAGAGTGAAAATTGGCTAGTTGGCTTAACCTCTCATGGATATCAGGTTCAGGTGGCAGTTCCCAAAAACTTTGTTTTACAAGGAACAGTGACTAGCTCTGCTTTGATTGTGGGCTTGAGCCTTCTCTTTATTATCATTCTTTATCTGACTTTGAGGCAGACTTTTGCTAATTACCAAAAGCAGGTAGTGGATTTAGTAGAATCCATTCAAGTCATTGCTCAAGGCGAAGAGGGGCGTCGGATTGACATTTCCGAAAAAGATCAGGAATTGCTTTTAATCGCGGAGACTACCAATGATATGTTGGATCGATTGGAAAAGAATATCCATGATATTTACCAGTTAGAGCTTAGTCAAAAAGATGCCAATATGCGAGCCCTGCAGGCGCAAATCAACCCTCATTTTATGTATAATACGCTGGAGTTCTTGCGCATGTATGCAGTTATGCAGAGTCAAGATGAGTTGGCAGATATCATTTATGAGTTCAGTAGTCTCTTGCGTAACAATATTTCTGACGAAAGAGAAACACTCCTCAAACAGGAATTGGAATTTTGCCGTAAATACAGCTATCTCTGCATGGTTCGCTATCCCAAGTCCATTGCCTATGGTTTCAAGATAGATCCAGAGTTAGAGAATATGAAGATTCCCAAGTTTACCTTGCAACCGCTGGTAGAAAATTATTTCGCGCATGGTGTTGACCACAGACGGACAGATAATGTGATTAGCATCAAGGTGCTTAAACAGGATGGTTTTGTGGAAATTTTAGTGGTAGATAATGGTCGTGGGATGTCTGCTGAAAAGCTGGCAAATCTCCGAGAAAAATTAAGTCAGAGAAACTTTGAACACCAGGCCAGCTACAGTGATCAAAAGCAATCTATCGGGATTGTCAATGTACATGAGCGTTTTGTGCTCTATTTTGGGGACCGCTATGCTATTACTATAGATTCTGCAGAGCAAGCAGGTGTTCAGTATCGTATTACAATTCAAGATGAGTAGAAAGGGAGAAAATGTATAAAGTATTATTAGTAGATGATGAGTACATGGTGACAGAAGGTCTGAAGCGTTTGATTCCCTTTGATAAGTGGGATATGGAGGTCGTCGCAACAGCCAGTCATGCCGATGAAGCCCTAGAATATGTTCAGGAAAATCCCCTCGATGTCATCATTTCAGATGTCAATATGCCCGACAAAACAGGGCTTGATATGATTCGGGAAATGAAAGAGATCTTACCAGATGCTGCCTATATCCTGCTGTCAGGTTATCAGGAGTTTGATTATGTAAAAAGAGCCATGAACCTTAGTGTGGTGGACTATCTGGTTAAGCCTGTTGATAAGGTAGAGTTGGGAAATCTGCTGGAGAAGATTGCAGGTCAGCTCGGCGAGAGAGGGAAGAAAAGCCAGACCCTTAGTCAAGATTTAGACGAGGCTGGGTTTGTTAGTTATCTAGGAGGTAAGGAGAATTGGTGGATAGGCCTATCCAAGGAAAAGCAAGGTTCCTTCGCCATTCCCTACTATGTCTTGGGTCAAGACTGGCAGATTTTCATTTCTGACCAACCCCTAGATGGTTTAGTCGTTACTCCCTTTGAAGCTCCTTATCAAGAACACTTTGAACGCTGGAAGCTGAATGCTGAGAAAGCCCTCTTTTACGGCTCTGTAAATCTACAACAGTCTCAGAGTCTCTTTGCCTACTACGAACCGATTTATAGGGTTATCATTCAGGGGAATCTCAATCAAATCGTAGAAGAGTTGAATCTCTTGGAGAAGGTGGTTCTTGAAAATACACCTCGTGTTCCCATTACCAAACAGCTTTTTATCCAGTTTGTCATGGATGTCTTTCACTTGTTTGAACATCTCAAAGCTGATGATATGACGGACATTGTCAAAACCATTCATGCTATTCAATCCTTCGATGAATTGGTTTCTTATATCAAGGAAACTCTGACCAGCTTTTTCGGTCAATACCGTATGAATGAAAATGTGGTCAGTGTTCTGGAAGTCATTGGTCGTGATTACCAAAAGGAGCTTTCCCTCAAGGATATCAGTAAGGCCCTCTTTATCAATCCTGTCTATCTAGGGCAGTTGATTAAGCGAGAAACCGATTCGACCTTTGCAGAGCTTTTAAACAAACAACGTATTAAGGCTGCCCAACAGCTCTTGCTTTCAACCAGTGACAGTATCGAAGATATTTGTTATGCTGTTGGTTACAGTAACCTTGGATATTTCTATAAAGTTTTCCGAAAATTGTGCGGAAAATCGCCAAAAGCTTACCGAAAACAGGTAGAAACGATACTATAAGATTTGTATTCCTTTACAAAATGTGCTATAATATGAATAATATTATTAGGAGGTTCTATCATGAAAAAGAAACCGATTTATCTATGGGTCTTGTTAATCTTGTCTGCCCTTATTTCAGCTATGTCTCTGTTTGGAATGTTGAGTCCCTTACCTAGCAAAGAAGCCCTTCGTGCTGCTCAGAAACAAGTTGCAGGGGTCAGTGCTCAGCAATTAGAAGACCAGCTTAATTACAACTATGGAGTAGCAGAAGCGTATCATTCTATTTTTAATATGGCCTTGATTGTGCTATCTGCTATTTTAGTGGTCGTAGCGATTGTCTTCCTTATTCGTAAGAATTTGCAATATGCAAACTATACTTACGTTGGCTATGTTTTGTTAGCTATTATCGGTTCGATTTATGGCTATGTTGGTTTACAGGACGCTGTGCAGTTGGTTCAAGATGAGAGCATGCGTTTGACAATGAGTATTGGTTCAAAAGCTGTTAGCATTTTCTATATCGTCATCAATGTTCTCTTCCTAGCCCTTGTCTTCTATAAGATGTGGCGTCAGCAGAAAGCCTTGGCAGAAGAAGAGGGAGCAGAAAATCTTGCCTAAGTATTGACAAAAAAGAACTATCAAGATACAATCTTGGTAGTTCTTTTTCGATTAAAAATAAAATCATGGAGGAAAATATGAAGACAATTTCTTTAGTTTATATCAGTTTGAGCGGCAATACTGAGAGTTTTGTGACACGCTTGAAAGACTATCTCTTGTCCCAGTACGAGGGAATTGAGGTTCAAAAGATTCATATCAAGGATTTGGTCAAGGAAGGTAAAAATTTCTATGAGATGGACCATCCCTATGTCGCTTTTTTGCCGACCTATCTCGAAGGTGGGAATGGCGTGGATAACGGAGATGTTGAGATCTTGACGACACCCGTTGGGGATTTTATCGCCTATGGTGACAATGCTAGCAAGTGTTTTGGTGTGGTTGGTTCAGGAAATCGTAACTTTAATAATCAATACTGTCTGACAGCCAAGCAATACAGTCAACGTTTTGGTTTCCCTGTATTGGCTGATTTTGAAATGCGAGGCATGCTGGAAGATATCAAACATGTCGCAGCTATTATCGCAGATTTGTATGAGTTGGAAAAGGAGAATTAAAGTCAATATAAGAGGCGTTTGGGATTTTTCAACTGTTTTTTTGAGTATAAACAGTCTTTAAGAACGTAAAAAAGCATAAGTTCAGGTCTTCAAAACCTTGTTCTTATGCTTTTTATCATAGAAATATTTGCTGCATTTTCTCTTGAAATGAAACCTTATACTCAATGAAAA
>NZ_VMKU01000148.1:0-7681 GCF_013276315.1 Streptococcus sp. 2741
ATTCATTTCTACACTTATATATAATTCCCTGGACTTCTTCATACAATTCTTTAATCATTCTTTTCCCCTTTCTGTGTACAGTCTAACAGATTCAGAAACACTTTTGGCACATTTCATCCATTCTGTTCTCTACACCGTCTCAACTGCACAAAAAAGAGAGGTCTTGCCTCTCTTTGGGTTATAATTCTGCGATTTGGTTTAGGTTTACTTCTGCAACTGTGTCATTACCAAACATAGAGATAATCATCTTCACTTTGTTATTATCAATTTCTGTAATCTTACCAGTGTAGTCTGCAAAAGCACCATCAATAATACGTACAGTTTGACCAACTTCAACATCGATATCAAACTCTTGTACAGTTTGTCCCATAGAAACCAAGATATCACGAATTTCTTGTTCCAATAATGGAGTTGGTTTTGATCTATTTCCGTGAGATCCGACGAATCCTGTAACATTTGGTGTGTTTCGAACAACAAACCAAGCTTCATCTGTCATGACCATTTCTACAAGAACATAACCTGGAAAGCGATTTTCTTCTACTTCTTTTCTCTTTCCATTTTTTTCAACTTGCACTGTTTGCGTTGGAATTTCAACGCGTAAAATATTATCCAACATATTGTAGGTTTGTGCACGTTGTAATAAATTTTCTTTTACCTTATTTTCATAACCAGAATAAGTTTGTAAAACAAACCACCCTTTATCAAAACTATCCATGATATTTCCTTTCATAAATAGAAGATTTTTAGTGTACTTTCACTACTCTTCTAAAAAATGTTAATAAATCGAATCAAACCTGAAACAATCAACTGGTCAAAAATGTAAATAATTACTACAAAGAAAGCTGTGTATTCCATGATAGAACGAAAATCTCTCCAGCTTTCCTTGCGAGTTGGCCATGTTGTGTCTTTAAGAAGTCTAAAAATATCTCCAATAAAACGCATCGCTCTCTCCTATCTCGTTTCTCTGTGTGTAGTGTACTTGCCACAATGCTTACAAAATTTATTTACTTCTAGTCGTGTAGGCTTGGGGGTTCCACTAATCTTGATTGAATAGTTTCTCGAACCACAAACCGCACAAGCTAGGCTTGCTTTTTTTAGTGCCATAACGCCTCCATCTTATCTATTATAACAAGAAAGCTAGGCTTTGACAAGCATCTTAGCGAAATAGATTGACTACCGAATCCCATATTGTTTGAGCCTTTTCCTTAATCTTCGCATCCGAGATAGCCCGACTAGCCTCATCTACTAGACTTTGCGCACGACTTCTAATATCAGAAAGGCTATTATCCGCCTGATTTTCTTCATTACTCTGTACTTGATTTCTTGTATTGGCTGGTGCAATTCCATTTTTCTTATATGCATTTTCAACTGTAAAGGTACTTCCTGGTGTATAATGTAAAATGGTATTTGCAATATTTCTAAAGACATGAGCAGCACCATTTGATGTAGAACCCGCTAGATAGTGATTTTCATCAGTGGTTGGAAAACCAAGCCAATGACTAATCACCACATCCGGAGTATAACCAATTACCCACTGGTCACTTGTGTACTCCGGATTGAAAACTGCTTCAGTTGTACCAGTTTTCCCTGCCATGACATAGTCTGCAGGTGATGAACTAATACCTGTTCCGTTTGTAAATGTACCCAACATCATACTAGTCATCTTGTCAGCTACAGCTTTATCAATCACTCGTTTTTGTGAATGTTTATGGCTCGCAATGACCTGACCACTAGCATTTTCAATTCTACTAATAAAATGAGCTTCCGGCATTAAACCTTCATTAGCAAAGGCAGCATATGCTTGAGCCATTTGAAGAGGATTGGTTTCGACACCACTTCCCAAGGCGACACCAAGAACACGGTCTACCTTTTCCATGTTGAGTCCAAATTTTTCGCCTGCCTCAAAAGCCTTATCAACACCCAAATCATTAACAGTAGCAACAGCAGGTAGATTAAGCGATTCTGCCAAGGCTTGATACATAGGAACTTCTCGACTCGTTTTGATTCCTGCATAGTTATCAACCTTATAGCTGTTATACTGCATGGTATGGTTATCCAAGAGCTTGTTCAAAGCCCAACCTGCTTCAACTGCTGGCGTATAAACAACTAAAGGCTTAATTGTAGAACCAGGGCTACGTTTTGATTGAGTTGCATAGTTGAAATTCCGGAATCCAGTTTTATCATTGTCAGCAACTTGACCGACAACTCCACGAACTCCTCCTGTTTTCGGTTCAAGAGCTACACTTCCTGATTGTGCAAATGTTCCATCCTCTGCTCTCGGAAATAGCGATGTATTTTCATAGACAACCTGCATATTTGCTTGGTAGTTTTGATCCAGCTCTGTGTAAATGCGGTAGCCATTATTGACGATTTCTTCCTCTGTTAGATTATACTTGGAAACAGCTTCATTAACCACAGCATCAAAATAAGAGGGGTAACGGTAATCTGAAATCTTTCCTTCATACTTATCGTGCAATTGCGAAGTCATATCAACTTCTGCAGCTTCGGTTTCTTGATTTTTATCAATATAGCCTGCCGCAACCATATTTTGCAAGACAGTGTCGCGACGATTAGTCGAATCTTGTACGGAATTCAAAGGATTATACAATTCCGGTCCTTTGAGCATCCCTGCCAGAGTCGCAGCTTGATCCAGACTCACCTCTGATGCAGAAACTCCAAAGTATTTCTTACTCGCATCTTCAACGCCCCACACACCATTTCCAAAATAAGCGTTGTTAAGGTACATGGTTAAGATCTGATCCTTACTATATTTTTTTGTTAATTCTAAGGCAAGGAAAAATTCTTTCGCTTTTCTCTCGACAGTTTGATCCTGTGACAAATAGGCGTTTTTAGCCAGCTGCTGGGTAATAGTAGAGCCACCACCTGAACGACCAGCAGTGACAATTGCCAAGAAGAAGCGACCATAGTTAATCCCGTCGTTTTTATAGAAAGAACGGTCTTCTGTCGCAATAACAGCATTCTGCAAGTTTTTACTGATGTCAGTCAGTTCAACATAGGTTCCTTTTTGACCAGACAAGGCACCAGCCTCTTTTTCTTCACGGTCAAAAATGATAGTCCGAGTTTTCAAGGCGTTTTGTAAATCGTTAACATTGGTTGACTTAGCTACAGCAAACAAATAGGTTCCAACTAGCAAGCCTGCACTCAAACCTAGTATAAGGACAATCTTTGTTAGATGATAGCGACGCCAGAATTTTCGAATTGGACCTACTTGGGCTAATTTTTTTCGATCACTGTGAGAACGTCGCAAGCTAGTAGACCCAGAATCCTCTAGTTCACTTGTTTCTTTTTTAAAAAGAGAAAGAAATTTCTCGAATAATTTATCTAATTTCATGCGTTTATTTTATCATCTTCATCATAGGAAGACAAGAATTTAGCTATTTCCTATCCAAATAGGGCTTTTTTTGTTACAATATCTGTATGCAATTCACATTTACATTACCAGACTCTCTACCTCAAATGACGGTAAAGCAATTACTGGAGGAGCAACTCCTCATCCCTAGAAAAATCCGTCATTTTTTAAGAATCAAGAAACACATTTTGATTAATCAGCGAGAAGTTCATTGGAACGAGATGGTAAGTCCTGGAGATGTTTGCCAGTTGACTTTTGACGAGGAAGATTATCCCGAAAAAGAAATCCCTTGGGGCAACCCAGACTTAGTGCAGGAAGTTTATCAAGATCAACACTTGATTATTGTAAACAAACCAGAGGGGATGAAAACGCATGGTAATCAGCCAAACGAAATCGCCCTTCTCAACCATGTCAGTGCCTATGTTGGCCAAACCTGCTATGTCGTTCATCGTCTGGACATGGAAACCAGTGGCTTGGTTCTCTTTGCCAAAAATCCTTTTATCCTGCCCATTCTCAACCGCTTATTGGAGAAAAAAGAGATTGCTAGGGAATATTGGGCGCTTGTTGACGGAAATATCAACAGCAAAGAACTTGTTTTCAAAGACAAAATTGGGCGTGATCGCCATGACCACAGAAAACGAATAGTTGATACAAAAAATGGGCAATCTGCTGAAACGCATGTAAGCAGATTAAAGCAATTCCCAAACAAAACGACCCTTGTCCGTTGTAAACTAAAGACAGGGCGAACCCATCAGATTCGTGTGCACCTTTCGCATCATAACTTCCCTATTTTGGGCGACCCTCTCTATAACAGCAATTCAAAGACGAGTCGGCTTATGCTCCACGCCTTCCGACTGTCCTTTACCCATCCGCTTACTCTAGAGAAATTAAGCTTCACTGTCCTATCAGATACTTTTGAAACAGAATTAAAAAAGAATGGATGATTGTGTCATCCATTTTTAAATATTTGAAAAGCAAGACCAAGAGGCCTTGCTTTTTATCGACTCAAGAATTATTTAGCAATTTTTGCGAAGTATTCAAGAGTACGAACAAGTTGTGCAGTGTATGACATTTCGTTGTCGTACCATGATACAACTTTAACCAATTGTTTACCGTCAACGTCAAGGACTTTAGTTTGAGTTGCGTCAAACAATGAACCGTAAGACATACCTATGATATCTGAAGATACGATTGGATCTTCTGTGTAGCCGTATGATTCGTTTGAAGCTGCTTTCATAGCTGCATTCACTTCATCAACAGTAACGTTCTTTTCAAGAACAGCTACCAATTCAGTAACTGATCCAGTTGGAGTTGGAACGCGTTGTGCAGATCCGTCAAGTTTACCGTTCAATTCTGGAATTACAAGACCGATAGCTTTAGCAGCACCAGTTGAGTTAGGAACGATGTTTGCAGCACCAGCGCGAGCACGGCGAAGGTCACCACCACGGTGTGGTCCGTCAAGGATCATTTGGTCACCAGTGTAAGCGTGGATAGTAGTCATCAATCCTTCAATAACACCAAAGTTGTCTTGAAGAGCTTTAGCCATTGGAGCCAAGCAGTTTGTAGTACATGAAGCACCTGAGATAACTGTTTCAGTACCGTCAAGAACGTCGTGGTTAGTGTTGAATACAACTGTTTTAACGTCGTTTCCACCAGGAGCAGTGATAACAACTTTTTTAGCTCCACCTTTAAGGTGTTTTTCAGCTGCTTCTTTCTTAGCAAAGAAACCAGTAGCTTCAAGAACGATTTCTACACCGTCAGTAGCCCAGTCGATTTGCTCTGGATCACGTTCAGCAGAAACTTTAACGAATTTACCGTTAACTTCGAATCCACCTTCTTTAACTTCAACAGTACCGTCGAAACGACCTTGAGTTGTGTCGTATTTCAACAAGTGTGCAAGCATAACTGGATCTGTAAGGTCGTTGATGCGTGTAACTTCAACACCTTCTACGTTTTGGATACGACGGAAAGCAAGACGACCGATACGTCCGAAACCGTTAATACCAACTTTAACTACCATTAGTGATTTCCTCCTTATGAAAATCATGAAATTTTTATTGTGAAAAGAGTAACTTGAATCACTACAAATCACCTTTCAACAAACCTATTATATAACTATTTAAGTTTAATTGCAAGTACGGGCATTGTTTTTCTATGTTAGTTTCTTTTTACGGCTATAAATCAAGAACTCCCTTACTATTCATATCGTAGCGATTCTACAGGATCCATTTTACTAATTTTACGTGCTGGGAAGTAGGCTGAGACATAACCAAGTAATAGAGCGAAAAGTAGAGTTCCTAAAACAGATAACAAATTTAATTCAAAAACCTTCGTGATGGATGGGTAAAAGTGATTTACAACCGCATTCGCCAAACTTCCCACCCCTTGTGCTACCAAAAAGGCCAGCAGCAAGGCGATCCCTACAATCCAGATAGCCTCGTAAATAAAAATCCCTTTGACATCACGATTTTGATAACCAACTGCCTTCATGACGCCTATTTCCTTAGAACGTTGCATAATATTGATGTAAATGATGATACCAATCATGACCGCTGCTACCACAATAGCTTGTGATGAAAGTACAATCAACAATCCCTGAATGACACGAATAAAAGTAATCACAATATCAAGAACCTTCTGTTGAGAAAGAACAGTATACTTCTTGTTTTTCTGCAATTCTTCTGTTATCGCTTTTGTTTGTGATGGATCTTTGAGTTCCAAGATAAAATAAGATACAGCTTTTGTAAATCCAGCTTCTTTCAAAATCGTTTCCATTTGATGAGACGGCATGAAACTGTTGCTGTCCTCCAGGTCATCTTCATCATTGATTACACGTACAATCTTCGTTTGAAATTGAGCAATCTTACTAGCTTCGGCAGCATTTTCTACAATGCTGGCTGAGACTGATTTGCCAATAACATCATTAGCTGTCAGATTGTTTCCTGTCTGTTCATTCCAATTTTTTAGTAAACTGCTTGGAATCGTCAAACCCTGTTCATTTGCATCCGTATAGAGGGAACCAGCTAACACTTTGTCCGCCTCATTACTACTAACAGAGATACTTGTATCCTCATAGAGACTCACTACTTGAGCATAAGAAGGCATCGTTTGACTCAGATCCATTTCTTGACCATCTATAGTCATATTTGACATGATCATCCCAAAAGGACTCTCCAAATATTTAATAGCTTCTTTTCCAACTGTATCCGTGATGTAGTTCTTATCATCTTGGTTCAAAAAGCCTCGTCCAACATTTTTTGTGTTTAAAGCAATCTGAACTTGTGAAGGGATTTGACCTCCATTCGTATTTTCATCAATCATCGAAATCAATGCATTTCCCAAGCCGAAAGAAATTAAGACTCCTACAAAACCGATTGAGGTTGCTAGCGCAATCAATAGGTTACGCCACTTTCTTTCCAGAAAGTTATTTAAAGAAAGTTTGAATTTATTTTTCAATGATAATCCTTTATTTTTTGACTTCTTCAACGACTTCACCATCCTTCATTTTGATAATCACGTCTGCATATTCAGCAACCTCTGGATTATGGGTTACAATTAGTACTGTTTTCCCTGTTTGGGCTAAATTTTTAAATACCTCCAATACCATTTCTTGGGATTGAGAATCCAGCGAACCCGTTGGCTCATCTGCTACAATCATATCAGGCTGATTTACCAGTGCACGCGCGATTGCTACGCGTTGCTTTTGCCCGCCAGAAAGCTGTTTAACATTTTTAGCCATAAAAGGCTCCATGCCCAAGTTACTTAATTGCTCCTTTGCAATCATTGTCATCTCCCTGTCAGATAAATCTTTGACATAGAGAGGTAATTTGACATTGTCCAAGACAGACTGATGAGGAATGAGGTTAAAGTTTTGAAACACAAATCCAATCTTATCTTTACGAAATTGAGTTAGTTCAATCTCTGATAAGTCACGGAGGGATTCCCCTTTAAACTCTAAATCTCCTTCATATTGTCTATCTAAACCGCTGATGATGTTTAGTAGACTGGTTTTGCCACAGCCTGACGGACCGTAAATCGCTGTAATTTTACCTTTTGCGATTTGCAGATTTATATTCTTTAAAGCCTGCTCTTGATGTTTACCGTCCAAAGCGTAAAATTTTGAAATATTTTTAATGGATAAAATGGACATTCTTTCCCCCTTATTTAAAACTGTTATCGTCATACATCATAATTATAGAAAAGCCTTCAAGCGACATTAGCACTGATTGCCACTATGAACCTACTGCTTAGAATTTTTTCTCTATTGCCGAGTTTGCTTCTGGATGTATAGCAAGTAATACTCTTCGAAAA
>NZ_VMKU01000149.1:0-6197 GCF_013276315.1 Streptococcus sp. 2741
CACGGGTGGTTATGACTTTCATTGAGTATAAGTCAAGTAATCACTTTGAAGTTTCAAAGCTTACTTTTAAGTTTTCTTTAAGAAAACTATATTATTCTGAAGAACTCTAAAATTTCACAGCCATTTATTAGCAATGACTACAGAATTCCTGGTCATTACTAGAAATGGACTAGTTTCTTTGAATAATAGAACTCCTTAATCCTTCTATTCTAGAACGGGAGGGCCGGTATTTCTTTCATGATAGGACTAGATTGTGGTATAATAGAGAGAATAAGTTTTTTTAGTAAGACAAAGGAGAAAATAGATGATTTATGCAGGAATTCTTGCTGGTGGAACTGGCACACGCATGGGAATCAGTAACTTGCCAAAACAATTTTTAGAGCTAGGTGATCGACCTATTTTGATTCATACAATTGAAAAATTTGTCTTGGAACCAAGTATTGAAAAAATTGTAGTTGGGGTTCATGGAGACTGGGTTTCTCATGCAGAAGATCTTGTAGATAAATATCTTCCTCTTCATAAGGATCGTATCATCATTACAAAGGGTGGTGCTGACCGTAATACGAGTATTGAGAAAATCATTGAAGCTATTGATGCTTATCGTCCGCTTACTCCAGAGGACATTGTTGTTACCCACGATTCTGTTCGTCCATTTATTACACTTCGCATGATTCAGGACAATATCCAACTTGCCCAAAATCATGACGCAGTGGACACAGTGGTAGAAGCGGTTGATACTATCGTTGAAAGTACCAATGGTCAATTTATTACAGATATTCCAAATCGTGCTCACCTTTATCAAGGACAAACACCTCAAACATTCCGTTGCAAGGATTTCCTGGACCTTTATGGATCTCTTTCTGATGAAGAGAAGGAAATCTTGACAGATGCATGTAAAATCTTTGTGATCAAAGGAAAAGATGTGGCCTTGGCCAAAGGCGAATACTCAAATCTGAAGGTTACAACCGTAACAGATTTGAAGATTGCAAAAAGTATGATTGAGAAAGACTAGTAAAATGATTAATCAAATTTATCAACTAATTAAGCCTAAGTTTATCAATGTCAAATACCAGGAAGAGGCTATTGACCAAGAGAATCATATCCTTATCCGTCCCAACTACATGGCGGTCTGTCATGCGGATCAGCGTTACTACCAAGGAAAACGTGATCCAAAGATTTTGAATAAAAAGCTTCCAATGGCAATGATTCACGAGTCATGTGGAACCGTTATTTCTGACCCGACAGGAACCTACGAAGTTGGTCAAAAAGTTGTCATGATTCCCAATCAGTCTCCTATGCAGAGTGATGAAGAATTCTATGAGAACTACATGACAGGGACTCATTTCTTATCTAGTGGATTTGATGGCTTTATGAGAGAGTTTGTTTCTCTCCCTAAAGATCGTGTGGTAGCTTATGATGCTATTGAAGATACGGTTGCAGCCATTACAGAGTTTGTCAGTGTCGGTATGCACGCTATGAATCGCCTATTGACTCTTGCTCATAGCAAGCGGGAGCGGATCGCTGTTATTGGAGATGGAAGTTTAGCTTTTGTGGTTGCCAATATTATCAACTATACTTTGCCAGAAGCAGAGATCGTGGTTATTGGTCGTCATTGGGAAAAATTGGAACTCTTCTCTTTTGCCAAAGAATGCTATATTACGGATAATATTCCTGAAGATTTGGCCTTTGACCATGCTTTTGAGTGTTGTGGTGGTGATGGTACTGGACCAGCCATTAATGACTTGATTCGCTATATTCGTCCTCAGGGAACGATTCTCATGATGGGTGTTAGCGAGTATAAAGTCAATCTCAATACACGCGATGCCTTAGAAAAAGGCTTGCTCTTGGTTGGATCCTCTCGTTCTGGTCGCATTGATTTTGAAAATGCCATCCAAATGATGGAAGTCAAGAAATTTGCCAATCGTCTTAAAAATATCCTTTATCTAGAAGAACCTGTAAGAGAAATTAAAGATATTCACCGTGTCTTTGCAACCGATTTAAACACAGCCTTTAAAACCGTGTTTAAGTGGGAAGTATAAGTGCTGGAGGTTAATTGTGGAGAAAATCATTAAAGAAAAAATTTCTTCCCTACTTAGTCAAGAAGAGGAAATCCTCAGTGTTGAACAACTGGGGGGAATGACCAATCAAAACTATTTGGTCAAAACAACAAATAAGCAATACATTGTTAAGTTCTTTGGTAAAGGGACAGAAAAGCTTATCAATCGTCAAGATGAAAAGTACAATCTTGAACTACTAAAGGATTTAGACTTAGATGTAAAAAATTATCTTTTTGATATTGAGGCTGGTATCAAAGTAAATGAGTATATCGAATCTGCGATTACGCTTGATTCAAGGTCAATCAAGACCAAACTCGATAAAATTGCTCCAATATTACAAACTATTCATGCTTCTGGCAAGGAATTAAGAGGAGAATTTGTTCCTTTTGAAGAAATCAAAAAATACGAATCCTTGATTGAAGAGAAAATCCCTTATGCCAACTATGAAGCTGTTCGAGAAGAAGTCTTCTCCTTAGAGAAAAGACTGGCTGACTTAGGTGTTGACAGAAAATCTTGTCATATCGATTTGGTGCCTGAAAACTTTATCGAGTCACCACAAGGACGACTTTATCTGATTGACTGGGAATATTCATCAATGAACGATCTAATGTGGGATTTGGCTGCTCTCTTTTTAGAGTCTGAATTCACTCGTCAAGAGGAAGAAGCCTTCTTGTCTCACTATGAGAGTGAGCAAACACCTGTCTCTCGTGAAAAGATTGCTATTTATAAAATTTTACAAGACACTATTTGGAGTCTATGGACTGTCTATAAGGAAGAGCAAGGTGCAGATTTTGGTGACTATGGTGTGAATCGTTACCAAAGAGCTGTTAAAGGTTTGGCTTCTTATGGAGGTTCAGATGAAAAGTAAAAACGGAGTTCCTTTTGGCCTTCTCTCAGGTATTTTCTGGGGCTTGGGTCTAACGGTTAGTGCTTATATCTTTTCGATTTTTACAGATTTGTCACCCTTTGTGGTGGCTGCAGCTCATGATTTTTTGAGCATCTTTATCTTACTAGCTTTTCTCTTGGTAAAAGAAGGAAAAGTTCGCCTCTCGATTTTCTTAAATATTCGCAATGTCAGTGTTATCATCGGAGCCTTGCTAGCAGGTCCTATTGGTATGCAGGCCAATCTTTATGCGGTTAAGTATATCGGAAGTTCCTTAGCTTCATCTGTATCGGCTATTTACCCTGCAATTTCAGTTTTATTGGCTTTCTTCTTTTTGAAGCACAAGATTTCAAAAAATACTGTATTTGGGATTGTCTTGATTATTGGAGGGATAATTGCTCAGACCTATAAGGTTGAACAGGTTAATTCCTTCTACATTGGTATTCTCTGTGCTTTAGTTTGTGCTATTGCATGGGGGAGTGAGAGTGTCCTTAGCTCCTTTGCCATGGAAAGTGAATTGAGTGAAATTGAGGCCCTCTTAATCCGTCAAGTAACTTCATTCTTGTCCTATCTTGTGATTGTGCTCTTCTCTCATCAGTCATTTGCAGAAGTGGCCAATGGACAATTACTAGGTCTCATGATTGTCTTTGCAGCCTTTGATATGATTTCTTACTTGGCTTATTATATCGCTATCAATCGCTTGCAACCAGCCAAGGCTACAGGTTTGAACGTGAGTTATGTAGTTTGGACTGTCTTGTTTGCAGTTGTTTTCTTGGGTGCACCGCTAGATATGCTGACCATTATGACGTCACTTGTCGTCATTGCTGGAGTTTATATTATTATTAAAGAATAAAGGAGATTCGTGTGAAAGCCATTATCTTAGCAGCGGGATTGGGAACTCGCTTGCGTCCTATGACTGAAAATACCCCTAAAGCCTTGGTTCAGGTTAATCAAAAACCCTTGATTGAATACCAAATTGAGTTTCTCAAAGAAAAAGGAATCGATGACATCATCATCATCGTTGGTTACCTTAAAGAACAATTCGATTATTTAAAAGAGAAATACGGAGTTCGCCTCGTTTTCAATGATAAATACGCTGATTACAATAACTTTTACTCTCTCTATCTTGTAAAAGAAGAATTGGCCAACAGCTATGTTATTGATGCCGATAATTATCTCTTTAAAAATATGTTCCGCAATGATTTGACACGTTCGACTTATTTTAGTGTTTATCGTGAAGATTGTACCAACGAATGGTTCTTGGTCTATGGAGATGACTACAAGGTTCAAGACATTATTGTTGATAGCAAGGCAGGTCGCATCCTTAGTGGTGTATCCTTCTGGGATGCTCCAACTGCAGAAAAGATTGTCAGCTTTATCGATAAGGCTTATGCAAGTGGCGAATTTGTTGATCTCTACTGGGACAATATGGTTAAGGATAATATCAAAGAGCTAGATGTCTATGTCGAAGAATTAGAAGGCAATAGTATCTATGAAATCGATAGTGTCCAAGACTACCATAAATTAGAAGAAATTCTTAAAAACGAAAATTAAAGATTCCAACATCTGACAAAATAGTCGGATGTTTTTTTGATTTTTTACGAACTTTTACGAATAGATAGATGAGTAGAAAAAGAAATGGAGTTATTTATGAAAATCACAAACTATGAAATCTATAAGTTAAAAAAATCAGGTTTGACCAATCAACAGATTTTGAAAGTGCTAGAATACGGTGAAAATGTTGATCAGGAGCTTTTGTTGGGTGATATTGCAGATATATCAGGTTGCCGTAATCCAGCCGTTTTTATGGAACGTTATTTTCAGATAGACGATGCGCATTTGTCGAAAGAGTTTCAAAAATTTCCATCTTTCTCTATTTTAGATGACTGTTATCCTTGGGATTTGAGTGAAATATATGATGCGCCTGTACTTTTATTTTACAAGGGAAATCTTGACCTCCTGAAATTCCCGAAGGTAGCGGTCGTGGGCAGTCGTGCTTGTAGCAAACAGGGAGCTAAGTCAGTTGAAAAAGTCATTCAAGGCTTGGAAAATGAACTGGTTATCGTCAGTGGATTAGCCAAGGGCATTGACACAGCAGCTCATATGGCAGCTCTTCAAAATGGCGGAAAAACCATTGCAGTGATTGGAACAGGACTGGATGTGTTTTATCCTAAAGCCAATAAACGTTTGCAAGACTACATCGGCAATGATCATCTGGTTCTCAGTGAATATGGACCTGGCGAACAACCTCTGAAATTTCATTTTCCTGCCCGTAATCGCATCATTGCTGGACTTTGCCGTGGCGTGATTGTAGCAGAGACTAAGATGCGCTCGGGGAGTCTCATTACCTGTGAGCGAGCAATGGAAGAAGGACGCGATGTCTTTGCTATTCCTGGTAGCATTTTAGATGGGCTATCAGATGGTTGCCATCATTTGATTCAAGAAGGGGCAAAATTGGTCACCAGTGGGCGAGATGTGCTTGCGGAATTTGAATTTTAAACATTATATAAGCTAGAATACTGAGAAAAATCAATTTTTAATAGAAAATGAAGTAAATATCCCCACAATAAATGCATAGTATCAGTTTTTTCAGCACTTGATATTATGCGTTTTTTCTAAGTGAATAAGTAGAGTGGAGGACTTTTCCCAGAGGAAGGAAAGCAATTTAGTGTAATTGAGAAAGGAGAGTTGCTTGTGACTAATCTTGGTCAGCTTATTATCAGGGAGCTGTATCGTCTCAAGTATTGCCAGTAAGGAAAAATAAATTCTTCAAAAGTAGAGATTACAAGGCTTGTTTAAGAAAGAATTCAAAGACCTTGACAGATAAAAATAAAATGGTTATTATAAAAAATGGTCTGAAATTGATGATGACACTCTTCGAAAATCTTTTTACGTCATCAGCTTTGTCTTGCTGTGTTTTGAGCAAGCTACGGTGAGCTTCCGAGTTTGATTTTCATTTACTAGAAATGAAACTGATGAGAGACATCAGTAGACATTTGCGTCAGGATATGATGGAAAATGATAAAAAGACCTCATGAGATTGGCATATCAGACTACTAAAGTATTGAGTTTGTTAGGATTTTATACTCAATGAAAATCAAAGAGCAAACTAGGAAGCTAGCCGCAGGTTGCTCAAAACACTGTTTTGAGGTTGTAGATGAAACTGACGAAGTCAGTAACCATACCTACGGCAAGGTGAAGCTGACGTGGTTTGAAGAGATTTTAGAAGAGTATTAATGATAGATAAAGTGGTCAGG
>NZ_VMKU01000015.1:0-27337 GCF_013276315.1 Streptococcus sp. 2741
AGAAAACAAGCTAAACTGAGCCTGGAACAACTCGTAAACGCTCCAAGTTGGTCTACTACCCAAGTAAAATTTATACTAAACAGAAATTAAAAAACAAATTAGAAGACTTGGATTGCACAGCTCAAAATACTGATTTTAGAAAGTGGAATACTAATTAATGGAGTTGTAACAAATAGTTGACAGTGTTTGTTGCTTTTTGACTTCAAAGGAGTATTACTGGATTTTCTCCTCAAATTAGACTTTTGCCCAGACTCTTCTCTCTTATGCTTGATAACGTTTCACACCATCTAGATAGGTTGCTACCAATTCCAAATCTTTGTCTAAAACAATAAAATCTGCATCATAACCTTCACGAATTTGTCCACAGACGTCATCGATGTGAACGGATTTAGCTGGGTTGAAGCTGGCCATCATGACTGCTTCATGCGGATTCGCA
This sequence comes from Streptococcus sp. 2741, assembly GCF_013276315.1. NCBI lineage: Bacteria > Bacillati > Bacillota > Bacilli > Lactobacillales > Streptococcaceae > Streptococcus > Streptococcus sp. 2741. Next base: position 437 of record NZ_VMKU01000015.1, read on the forward strand.
ATTCCCCATTCGACTACATTCTTCACACCATCTTTGAGTTTGAGGATAGAACCTGCCAAGTTACCTGTCGATTTGAGGCGTGCAGTTCCATTTGCAACGACAACTGGGAATTCTCCCAACATATAGTCACCGTCTTCCAATCCACCAGCTGTCATACAGTCTGTAATAAGAGCAATGTTTTCTGTCCCTTTTTGTTTGATAAGAATTTCGCAGGCTTTTGGATCTACGTGATGGCCATCACAGATCAACTCTGCATAGGTATGAGGTAATTGATACATGGCTCCAACCATACCCAGTTCGCGGTGAGTCAACCCACGCATTCCATTGTAGGCGTGTACCCAAACACTCGCTCCAGCATCGACTGCTTTTTTAGCTTCATCAAAAGTCGCGTTTGAGTGCCCAAGAGCAACCGTTACACCTTCTCCGGTGATAGTCCGTACAAAGTCTTCTACACCTTCACGCTCTGGCGCAAGAGCAATTTTATTTAGCAAGCCATTTGCTGCTTTTTGCCAAGCACGAAACTCATCCATGCGAGGATCTTTCATGTAGGCAGGGTTTTGAGCCCCCTTGTATTTCTCTGTGAAATAAGGCCCTTCAAAATAAATTCCACGAATTTTCGCGCCACTTGCTTCTTGATAACGAGCACCGATATTTTCAGTTACCGCAAGCAATTGCTCATAAGTCGATGTCAAAGTTGTTGGCAAGAAGCTCGTTACCCCCATGCTGAGGAGTCCTTCACTCATAGTATGAAGCGTTCCTTCGATATTATTATCCATAACATCCACACCGCCAAATCCATGAATGTGGGTATCCACAAGTCCTGGAGCAATGCTATAACCTGTATAGTCAATCACCTCAGCTCCTTCAGGAATCTGCTCTACATGTTTTCCAAACTTGCCGTCCACAAGTTCCAAGTAACCACCTCGACGAACTCCGTGTGGGTAGAAAAACTGATCCGCTTTAATATAGTTAGGCATAATGTTAACCTCCTTAAAAAATTGATTCTACAATTTATTATGTCAATTACATTATAAACCTTTCTTTTTCATTTGTAAATGGTATAGACCTATTTTCTGAAGATATTTTAAAAGCGATATTTCACGTTCGAATCACAACACATCTAAATAAATAAGAAAGAGCAGTTGAAAAATTACTGCTTTTTTGTTACACTAGATAGAAAGACTGTAAAGGATAATCTGGCTTTTTGCCATTATTCTAGAGAAATGTTATTTCACAGACTGACTAAAAGGAGACACAATGGCAGACCGAGGCTTACTAATCGTTTTTTCTGGTCCTTCAGGGGTTGGCAAAGGAACGGTTAGAAGAGAGATTTTTGAGAGTTCTGAAAATCAATTTCAATACTCTGTATCGATGACGACACGCGCACAACGTCCTGGAGAAGTGGACGGTGGTGACTATTTCTTCCGTACTCGTGAAGAGTTTGAAGAGCTGATTCGTCAAGGACAGATGTTGGAATACGCAGAATATGTCGGCAACTACTATGGAACTCCTCTGACCTACGTCAATGAAACCTTGGACAAGGGAATCGATGTTTTCCTTGAAATTGAAGTTCAGGGTGCTCTTCAGGTTAAGAAAAAGGTTCCAGATGCTGTCTTTATCTTCCTGACACCACCAGATTTGGATGAATTACAAGACCGCTTGGTAGGTCGTGGAACAGATAGCGCAGAAGTGATTGCCCAACGAATCGAAAAAGCCAAGGAAGAAATTGCTCTCATGCGTGAGTATGATTATGCGATTGTCAACGATCAGGTGCCCCTAGCTGCTGAGCGTGTCAAACGTGTGATCGAAGCAGAGCACTTCCGTGTGGACCGTGTCATTGGTCACTATCAGGAGATGTTACCAAAGTCTCCAACTACCCGATAAAATTTAGAAAATAGGTACAAGCAAATGATGTTAAAACCCTCTATTGATACCTTGCTCGACAAGGTTCCTTCAAAATATTCACTCGTAATCTTGGAAGCAAAACGTGCCCACGAATTGGAAGCAGGTGCACCAGCAACTCAAGGTTTCAAGTCTGAAAAATCAACTCTTCGCGCTCTAGAAGAAATCGAATCAGGAAACGTAACCATTCACCCAGACCCAGAAGGGAAACGTGAAGCAGTGCGTCGCCGTATCGAAGAAGAAAAACGCCGCAAAGAAGAAGAAGAAAAGAAAATCAAAGAGCAAATCGCTAAAGAAAAAGAAGATGGTGAAAAAATTTAAGGTTGGGGGGACTCAATCTTATTTTTTCTATTGTAAGAATGTACTGACAAGGAGGAGGTGAGAAGATGGTTATAGCCAATATTATTGTAGATGTGCCCTTGATGCAGACGGACCAGCCCTATAGTTACAAGATTCCTAAGGAATTTGAGGGAATGCTAGAAGTTGGGATGCGGGTTCATGTGCCTTTTGGTAAGGGCAATCGCCTGATTCAAGGGATTGTTCTTGGTTTGGAGTCCCAAGTGGATGAAGAAGGGGTAAGTCAAGATTTAAAAGATATTGCCGAGGTACTGGATTTTTCTCCTGTTCTCACGCAAGAACAACTCTGGCTGGCTGAGGAGCTCCGCAAATCTGTATTTTCTTACAAAATCTCTATTCTCAAGGCTATGCTACCGGGATTTCTAAATTCTAGCTATGACAAGATTCTCTATCCTCTGGAAGGTCTGAGTCAGGAAGACCGAGAGCGCTTGTTTGGTTCTGAAGATTCACTAGCCTTTTCTTCTCTGGATTTAGGTAAGCAAGCTGAAATGATGCGTTTGACTAGAAAAGGCCTACTTGGTCTGGAATATCAGGCAGTCGATCAAAAGAAGGTCAAGACCCAGTCTTGGTATGAGGTGAATCTAGCTCAATTAGAAGGTGTTGAAATATCTGCGCGTGCCAAGAAAAAGTTGGAATTGAGAGATTACTTGCTGTCTCATCCTGAGAGTGCTTCCTTGGCTAGTTTGTTAGAGTCCTACTCACGGGAGCAGGTCAACTTTTTTGTGGAACAAGGTGCTGTGTCCATAGTCCAAAAGGAAGTGCAACGCTCGGCTGCTTATTTTGAAGGGATTGAAGCAAGTCAGCCTTTGGAGTTGAATCCAGAGCAAAGACAGGCGCGTGATGCGGTTGTGAGTGCTATTGGTAGTCATCAGCCTCCCTTCCTCCTTCAAGGGATCACAGGAAGTGGGAAGACCGAGGTTTACTTACAAATAATCCAAGGAGCTTTGGATAAGGGGAAAACAGCCATCTTGTTAGTGCCTGAGATTTCCTTGACTCTGCAGATGACGGAGCGTTTTATTGCTCGCTTTGGTAAGAAAGTGGCCATTCTTCACTCAGGCCTGTCCAATGGTGAAAAGTATGATGAATGGCGCAAGGTGGAACGCGGCGATGCCCAAGTTGTTGTTGGTGCTAGATCTGCAATCTTTGCTCCGCTGAAAAATCTAGGTGTCATGATTATCGATGAGGAGCATGAAGCGACTTATAAGCAGGACAGTAATCCCCGTTACCATGCTAGAGAGGTGGCTATTTTACGGGCTCATTATAATCAAGCGGCTCTGGTGCTTGGTTCAGCAACTCCTAGTCTGGAAAGCCGTGCTCGGGCTGGCAAAGGCGTTTATCAACATTTACGTCTGACCCAACGCGCCAATCCTTTAGCTAGAATCCCTGAGGTTCAAGTGATTGACTTTCGGGACTATATCGGACAAAACGAGACGTCAAATTTTACGCCTCCTTTGCTAGAAGCGATTCAGGACCGTCTGGCTAAAAAAGAGCAGGTGGTTCTCATGCTCAATCGCCGTGGTTATTCTAGCTTTGTCATGTGTCGGGAGTGTGGGACGGTGGATACTTGTCCCAACTGTGATATTTCCTTGACCTTGCACATGGATACCAAGAATATGAACTGCCATTATTGTGGTTTTTCGAAGGACATTCCTCAGGTCTGTCCTAACTGTAAGAGCCGCAGTATTCGCTACTATGGGACAGGGACACAGAAGGCTTATGACGAGCTAGCAGAACTCTTTCCCCAGGCTCGCATTCTGCGCATGGATGTGGACACGACTCGTAAGAAAGGTAGTCACCAAGCTCTGCTTGACCAGTTTGGGCGAGGAGAAGCAGATATTTTACTAGGTACTCAGATGATTGCCAAGGGATTGGATTTTCCAAATGTGACCCTAGTCGGTGTTCTAAATGCGGATACGGCCTTGAATCTGCCTGATTTCCGTTCTTCTGAGAGAACCTTCCAGCTCTTGACTCAGGTGGCAGGTCGAGCAGGACGTGCTGAAAAAGCTGGGCAGGTCTTGATTCAGTCTTACAATCCTCAGCACTACGCTATTCGATTTGCAAAAGACCAGGACTACGAAGGCTTTTATGCTTATGAAATGGGTATCAGACGACAACTTGGCTATCCACCTTACTATTTCACCATTGGCATTACCCTTTCTCACAAGAAAGAAGAAGAGGTGGTCAAACGTGCCTATGAAGTCATGAACATTTTGCGGTCAGGTTTGTCTGAAACCAGTAACATCCTCGGGCCAACGCCCAAACCCATCGCCCGTACTCACAACCTCTATCATTACCAGATTTTAATTAAATACCGTTTAGAAGATGAGCTGGGACCAACCCTCAACCAGGTCTTGGCCTTGACTCAAGAAAGGGAAAATAGTGAGCTCCGTCTCAGCATTGACCATGAGCCACAGCAATTTTTATAAGAAGGAGAAGATATGACAAAACTAATCTTTATGGGGACACCCGACTTTTCAGCAACAGTCTTAAAAGGACTTTTGACAGATAACCGTTACGAAATTCTAGCCGTTGTGACCCAGCCAGACCGTGCTGTCGGACGTAAAAAAGTTATCCAGGAAACCCCAGTTAAACAAGCTGCAAAAGAGGCAGGACTTCCTATCTACCAACCTGAAAAACTATCTGGAAGTCCAGAGATGGAAGATCTTATGAAGCTAGGAGCAGATGGGATTGTGACTGCCGCTTTTGGCCAGTTTCTCCCAAGTAAACTCCTTGATAGCATGGACTTTGCGGTCAACGTTCACGCGTCACTCCTTCCTAAACATCGTGGTGGTGCTCCGATCCATTATGCCTTGATTCAAGGTGATGAGGAAGCTGGTGTAACCATTATGGAGATGGTTAAGGAAATGGATGCAGGGGATATGATTTCTCGTCGTAGTATTCCGATCACAGATGAGGACAATGTTGGCACCTTGTTTGAAAAATTGGCGCTAGTTGGTCGTGATTTGCTTTTGGATACTTTGCCTGCCTACATTGCTGGTGACATCAAACCTGAACCGCAGGATCCAAGTCAGGTTACTTTCTCGCCAAATATCAAGCCAGAGGAAGAAAAGTTGGATTGGACTAAAAGCAATCGTCAACTTTTCAACCAAATCAGAGGGATGAACCCCTGGCCTGTTGCCCATACTTTCCTTAAGGGCGACCGCTTTAAGATTTATGAAGCCCTGCCAGTAGAAGGTCAGGGAAATCCAGGAGAGATTCTCTCTATCGGCAAGAAAGAATTGATTGTCGCAACGGCAGAAGGAGCTTTGTCTCTTAAGCAAGTGCAGCCAGCTGGTAAGCCTAAGATGGACATCGCTTCCTTCCTCAACGGAGTTGGACGTACATTGACTGTAGGAGAACGATTTGGTGACTAAAGTAGAAACGGCTAGAAGTTTAGCCCTGGCAGTATTAGAGGATGTTTTTATCAATCAAGCATACTCAAATATCGCCTTAAATAAGCATCTCAAGGGAAGTCAACTTTCGGCAGCAGACAAGGGCTTAGTGACCGAGCTAGTCTATGGAACGGTAGCCCGTAAACTGACTCTGGAATGGTACCTATCCCATTTTATCGAAGACAGAGATAAGTTAGATAACTGGCTCTATGTCCTTCTTCTCATGAGTGCCTACCAGCTCCGCTATTTGAACAAGATTCCAGATTATGCTGTGGTCAATGAAGCAGTGGAATTGGCCAAAGTCCGTAAAAAAGGCAGTGAAAAATTGGTCAACGCCGTCCTTCGCCGTATCTTGCGTGAAGGCTGGCCAGATATTGCTAGCATCAAACGAAAAAACAAGCGTGACTCCATCGCTTATTCCCTTCCGGTTTGGCTAGTTGCAAAGCTCAAGGAAGAATACGGAGAGGAGCGAGCGCAAGCTATTTTTGAAAGTCTCTTGGTGCGAAACAAGGCCAGTATTCGTGTAACTGATTTAAGCCGAAAAGAGGAAATCCAAGCCTTATTGGAGGCGAATAATTCCCTTTTAGCAACCACTGGTCTGGTTAAGGAGCAAGGGCATTTTGCAGGCCATGATTTGTTTGCAGAAGGGACTATAACCATCCAAGACGAGTCTAGTCAGCTGGTTGCGCCAACTTTGAATTTGCAGGGAGATGAGCGAGTGCTTGATGCCTGTGCGGCTCCGGGTGGGAAAACAGCCCATATAGCCTCTTATCTCACGACAGGTCAGGTTACTGCTCTGGACTTGTACGATCACAAGTTGGACTTAATCCAAGAAAATGCTCAACGTCTGGGAGTTGCAGATCGGGTTCAAAGGCAAAAATTGGATGCCAGAAAGGTGCATGAGTTTTTTGGGCAGAATTCATTTGATAAGATTTTGGTGGATGCTCCCTGTTCAGGAATCGGTCTTTTGCGCCGAAAACCAGATATCAAATACAATAAAGAAACGGCAGATTTCGCGTCCTTACAGGAAATTCAGCTAGAAATATTAGGTAGTGTTTGTCAAACACTAGGCAAAGGTGGTATAATAACTTATAGCACCTGTACTATTGTCTCAGAGGAGAATTTTCAAGTTGTTGAGGCCTTTTTAGAAAGTCATCCCGAGTTCGAGCAGGTAAAACTAGAACATGAATGTAAGGATATCATGAAAGACGGCTGTATCCTCATTACACCTGAATTGTATGGAAGTGATGGATTCTTCATCAGTCAATTTCGCAAGATATCGGATTAGGAAGGAACTGACACATGGAAATTTCATTATTAACAGATGTTGGTCAGAAACGAACAAATAACCAAGACTATGTCAACCACTATGTCAATAGAGCTGGACGTACCATGATTATTTTAGCTGATGGGATGGGAGGTCATCGCGCAGGGAATATCGCTAGTGAAATGGCGGTAACAGACCTAGGTATAGCTTGGGTTGATACCCAAATCGATACAGTCAATGAAGTGCGTGAATGGTTCGCCCATTACCTAGAAATTGAAAATCAAAAGATTCACCAGCTTGGTCAGGATGAAGCTTACAGAGGCATGGGAACTACTTTGGAAGTCCTTGCTATTATCGATAATCAGGCTATCTATGCTCATATTGGTGATTCGCGTATCGGCTTGATTCGTGGAGAAGAATACCATCAGTTGACGAGCGACCATTCTTTGGTCAATGAATTACTCAAGGCTGGTCAATTGACACCAGAAGAGGCAGAAGCTCATCCGCAAAAAAATATTATCACCCAGTCTATTGGGCAAAAAGATGAAATTCAGCCTGATTTTGGGACAGTGATCCTTGAGTCAGGTGACTATCTCTTGCTCAATAGTGACGGCTTGACCAACATGATTTCAGGCAGTGAGATTCGTGATATTGTAACCAGTGATATTCCTTTAGCAGATAAAACGGAGACACTTGTTCGTTTTGCTAACAATGCAGGAGGTTTAGACAACATTACGGTTGCCCTTGTTTCTATGAACGAGGAGGATGCAGAATGATCCAAATCGGCAAGATTTTTGCCGGACGCTATCGGATTGTCAAACAGATTGGTCGAGGAGGCATGGCAGATGTTTACTTAGCCAAAGATTTGATTCTAGACGGGGAAGAAGTGGCAGTGAAGGTTCTGAGGACCAACTACCAGACGGACCCGATAGCTGTAGCTCGTTTTCAGCGTGAAGCGAGAGCTATGGCAGATTTAGACCATCCTCATATCGTTCGGATAACAGATATTGGTGAGGAAGACGGTCAACAGTACCTCGCTATGGAGTATGTGGCTGGACTTGACCTTAAACGCTATATCAAGGAACACTATCCTCTTTCTAATGAAGAAGCCGTCCGTATCATGGGACAAATTCTTCTCGCCATGCGTTTGGCTCATACCAGAGGGATTGTTCACAGGGACTTGAAACCTCAAAACATCCTCTTGACACCAGATGGGACTGTCAAGGTTACAGACTTTGGGATTGCAGTAGCCTTTGCTGAGACGAGTCTGACTCAGACTAACTCGATGCTGGGCTCCGTTCATTACTTGTCACCAGAGCAGGCGCGTGGTTCTAAGGCGACTGTACAAAGTGATATCTATGCCATGGGGATCATTTTCTATGAGATGCTGACAGGCCATATCCCTTATGATGGGGATAGTGCAGTGACCATCGCTCTCCAGCATTTCCAAAAACCCCTGCCGTCCGTTATTGCTGAGAATCCATCTGTGCCCCAGGCTTTGGAGAATGTTGTTATCAAGGCAACTGCTAAGAAATTGACAGATCGCTATAAATCAGTTGCTGAGATGTATGTGGATTTGTCTAGTAGTTTGTCTTATAATCGTCGTAATGAACCAAAGCTGATCTTTGACGATGCGACTAAGGCAGATACCAAGATCTTACCGAAGGTTTCCCAGAGTACCTTGACATCTATTCCTAAGGTTCAAGCGCAGACAGAACACAAACCAATCAAAAAAACAAGCCAGGCTGTGACAGAGGAAACTTACCAACCACAAGCACCGAAAAAACGTAGATTTAAGATGCGTTACCTGATTTTTTTGGCCAGCCTTGTATTGGTGGCAGCCTCTCTTATTTGGATACTATCCAGAACTCCTGCAACCATTGCCATTCCAGATGTGGCAGGTCAGACAGTTGCGGAAGCCAAGGAAACCCTCAAGAAAGCCAATTTTGAGATTGGCGAGGAGAAGTCAGAGGCTAGTGAAAAGGTGGAGGAAGGGCGGATTATCCGTACAGATCCTGGCGCTGGAACTGGTCGAAAAGAAGGAACGAAAATCAATTTGGTTGTCTCATCAGGCAAGCAATCTTTCCAAATTAGTAATTATGTCGGTCGGAAATCATCTGATGTCATTGCGGAATTAAAAGAGAAAAAAGTTCCAGATAATTTGATTAAAATTGAGGAAGAAGAGTCCAAGGAGAGTGAGGCTGGAACGGTCATGAAGCAAAGTCTACCAGAAGGTACGACCTATGACTTGAGCAAGGCAACTCAAATTGTCTTGACAGTGGCTAAAAAAGCTACGACGATTCAATTAGGGAACTATATTGGACGGAACTCTACAGAAGTCATCTCAGAACTCAAGCAGAAGAAGGTTCCTGAGAATTTGATTAAGATAGAGGAAGAAGAGTCCAGCGAAAGCGAACCAGGAACGATTATGAAACAAAGTCCAGGTGCAGGTATCCCTTATGATTTGAGTAAACCTACTCAAATCGTCTTGACAGTAGCTAAAAAAGTTACAAGTGTTGCCATGCCGAGTTACATTGGTTCCAGCTTGGAGTTTACTAAGAACAATTTGATTCAAATTGTTGGGATTAAGGAAGCCAATATAGAAGTTGTAGAAGTGACGAAAGCACCTGCAGGTAGTGCAGAAGGCATGGTTGTTGAACAAAGTCCTAGAGCAGGTGAAAAGGTAGACCTCAATAAGACAAGGGTCAAGATTTCAATCTACAAACCTAAAACAAGTTCAGCTACTCCTTAAAATCAGATGGATAATCAAAATAAGTAATCAATCTTTGTCATGATTTCATGGCAAAGATTTTTTTTGAGTCCGGATTTGTGATAGAATAGAAGGAGTTGATAAAAGGAGGAACGCATGGAAGAATCAAGAGAATTAAATGCCGTCATCGATGTGATTATGCTAGCGGGGACTATTCTCCTTAAAAGTGGTTCAGAGATTCATCGCGTAGAAGATACCATGATTCGGATTGCGCATTCGCAGGGGATTGTGGATTGCAATGTCCTTGCCATGCCTGCCGCTATCTTTTTCTCTATTGAAAATACCAATATTTCGCGCATGAAGCGGGTGACCTCCTCTTCTTATAACATCGAAAAAGTCTGCGATGTGAACCAGATTTCTCGTCAGCTGGTTGGGGGACAGATTGATTTAGAAACAGCCTTTAAGCAATTGACGGCCTTGCAGGCCCAACCCCTTCCCTATACTAAGTTGCAGGTAACTCTGGCTGCGACCTTAAGTGCTCCTTTCTTTTCGGTTATGTTTAGTGGAAATATCTACGACGCACTTGGGGCAGGAGTGGCGACCTTATTTGGTTTTGCCTTTTCCCTCTATGTGGAGAAGTTTATCCGAATTCCCTTTGTGACAGCCTTTGCTGGGGCCTTCGTCTTTGGAATGATTGCCCAGTTTTGGGCTCGCTACACAGGCTTTCCTTCAACGGCAGACTTGATTATAGCTGGTGCGGTCATGCCGTTTGTTCCAGGAATTGCCTTGACCAATGCGGTTCGTGATATTATGACCAACCACATAAACTCTGGTATGAGCAAGATGTTTGAATCCCTGCTCATTACCCTTGCTTTAGGGGCAGGAACTTCTGTCGCCTTGGTATTGATGAACTAATATGACACTAATAACCTTTTTATTACAAGCAGTAGCAAGTCTTCTTGCTATTATTACCTTTCTAATCGTACTCAATGTTCAGCGGTCCATGCTCTTACCAGGAGGAATTTTGGGCATGGCTGTCTGGCTAGTCTATCTCTTGCTCAAGGAACCGACCAATGTTATTGTGGCTACTTTTATTGCAGCCATTATAGGTTCTTGTGTCAGCCAGATTTTAAGTATTCTTTATAAGACTCCTGCTGTGGTCTTTATCTTAGCAATCTTGGCACCCTTGGTTCCGGGTTATCTCTCCTATCGGACAACTGCCTTTTTTGTGACAGGGGACTATAATAAAGCGCTGGCAAGTGCAACATTAGTTGTTATGCTGGCTCTGGTCATTTCCATTGGAATGGCTAGCGGAACAGTGATTCTCAGACTGTATCATTATATAAAAACACATCGAGTATCGTAGACTTTACAGAAATAAAAGAATTTTCTGAAAAATGAGATAAATATAGTGACAAGGCTTTCTATGTATGCTATTCTCTCTATATAAAGGAGGAAAAATCATGAAAAAATCACTATTTTCCTTATTGTCTGTAAGTCTACTGACTTTGTTGCTTATCCCAGTCATGGTTTCTAGTTTGGGTTCAGAGTTTCAAAGTGGATTACAAGAGCATCAGTTGATTGCCGAAAAGGTTAGTAAAACACTTGACAAGACATTTGATAAGGATGTCAGAGAAATTCCGACCAGTCAGTTTTATCAAGAATTTGTAGATGAGATGGGAAGGACTTACTCAGGAAATTTAATCCTCCAGGAACTGATAACTGAGAATGGGGCTTATAAAGCTACTTATATCGGTGAACTCTCTAGCAACTAATCATTCTTTGAAATTATGACCAATAAGAGGCTTGATTTGGTGAATCAAGTCTTTTTTATCTCTTTTACTGCCATTTGTGATAAAATAGTACCGAACGATTTTTTACATGAATGATAAAACAGAGGTAAATATGACAATCGGTATTGATAAGATTGGTTTTGCGACCAGTCAATATGTCTTGAAGTTACAAGACTTAGCAGAAGCGAGGGGAATTGACCCTGAAAAATTAAGCAAAGGACTCTTACTCGAGGAATTGAGTATTGCGCCCTTAACTGAGGACATCGTGACCTTGGCGGCCAGTGCTAGTGACTTTATTTTAACTGAGCAAGAAAGAGCAGAAATTGACATGGTCATTGTGGCGACCGAGTCAGGAATTGACCAGAGTAAGGCTGCAGCCGTCTTTGTGCATGGCTTGCTGGGTATTCAGCCCTTTGCGCGTAGTTTCGAGATTAAAGAAGCCTGCTATGGAGCGACAGCTGCCCTTCATTATGCCAAATTGCATGTGGAAAATTCTCCAGAGTCCAAGGTCTTGGTCATTGCCAGTGATATTGCCAAGTACGGTATTGAAACTCCAGGAGAACCAACTCAAGGTGCTGGAAGTGTGGCCATGTTGATTACACAAAATCCACGCATGATGGCCTTTAATAATGACAATGTTGCTCAAACCCGTGACATCATGGATTTTTGGCGTCCAAATTACTCGACAACTCCTTATGTAAATGGTGTCTATTCTACCCAACAATATTTGGATAGTTTGAAAACGACTTGGCTTGAATATCAAAAACGCTACCAGATTACTTTGGATGATTTTGCGGCTGTTTGTTTCCATTTGCCTTATCCTAAATTAGCCTTAAAAGGTTTGAAAAAAATCATGGATAAGAGCCTGCCTCAAGAGAAAAAAGACCTCTTGCAAAAGCATTTTGACCAGTCTATTCTTTACAGTCAAAAGGTGGGGAATATCTACACAGGTTCACTTTTCCTTGGGCTTCTGTCTCTCTTGGAAAATACAGATAGCTTGAAGGCTGGGGATAAAATCGCCCTTTATAGTTACGGAAGTGGTGCTGTAGCTGAGTTCTTCAGCGGTGAATTGGTTGAAGGTTATGAAGCTTATCTGGATAAAGACCGCTTGAACAAGCTCAACCAACGAACTGCCTTATCTGTTGCAGACTATGAAAAAGTCTTCTTTGAAGAAGTAGACTTAGATGAAACAAATTCTGCTCAGTTTGCTGGCTATGAAAATCAAGATTTTGCCTTGGTTGAAATTGTTGATCACCAACGCCGTTATAGCAAGGTTGAAAAATAATGAAGATAAGTTGGAATGGATTTTCTAAAAAATCATACCAAGAGCGCCTCGAGCTGTTAAAAGCTCAGGCGTTCCTTAGTCCTGAGAGGCAAGAGAGTTTAGAGCAGGATGAACAGATGAGTGTAACTGTGGCAGATCAGCTGAGTGAGAATGTGGTGGGAACTTTTTCTCTGCCTTATTCGCTGGTCCCAGAGGTTCTCGTTAACGGTCAGGAATACACAGTTCCCTATGTGACAGAAGAACCGTCCGTGGTTGCTGCGGCCAGCTATGCTAGTAAAATCATCAAGCGAGCAGGTGGCTTTACTGCTCAGGTTCATGAGCGCCAGATGATTGGACAGGTAGCCCTTTATCAAGTTGCTGACCCTGAACAAGCGCAAGAGAAGATTGCCAGCAAGAAAGCAGAGCTCCTAGAACTTGCCAATCAAGCCTATCCTTCTATCGTTAAACGTGGAGGTGGGGCGCGTGATCTGCATGTCGAGCAGATAAAAGGCGAACCAGACTTTCTCGTTGTTTATATTCATGTCGATACCCAGGAAGCCATGGGTGCCAATATGCTCAACACCATGCTGGAAGCCTTGAAACCAGTCTTAGAAGAACTCAGTCAGGGACAGAGTCTCATGGGAATCCTGTCCAACTACGCAACTGATTCTCTGGTGACTGCAAGCTGTCGCATCGCCTTTCGCTACTTGATCCGCCAAAAGGAGCAAGGACGAGAAATTGCAGAGAAGATAGCCTTGGCTAGTCAGTTTGCGCAAGCTGATCCTTATCGAGCGGCTACCCACAATAAAGGGATTTTTAACGGTATTGATGCCATTTTGATTGCCACTGGTAATGACTGGCGTGCCATTGAGGCGGGGGCTCATGCCTTTACTAGTCGAGACGGGCGCTATCAAGGTCTCAGTCGCTGGACGCTGGATCTTGAAAGAGAAGAATTGGTCGGTGAGATGACCTTACCCATGCCTGTAGCGACCAAGGGTGGCTCTGTTGGTCTCAACCCTCGTGTAGCTCTCAGTCATGAATTATTGGGAAATCCTTCTGCCAAAGAATTAGCCCAGATTATCGTGTCTATCGGGCTTGCCCAAAATTTTGCGGCCCTCAAAGCCTTGGTGAGTACAGGGATTCAGCAAGGCCACATGAAATTGCAGGCTAAATCTTTGGCACTTCTCGCAGGTGCTAGTGAATCCGAAGTTGCTCCCCTAGTCGAGCGCCTCATCGCAGATAAAACCTTTAACCTAGAGACAGCCCAGCGCTACCTAGAAAATTTAAGATCATAAAAACTCAGACGAATTCGGTCTGAGTTTTCTTGTATTTAAATACTTTTTCCTGGTAATAAGGTAACTGGTAAGAAGTAACCAGTTGTCGCAACTTCCTTGCCTTCGATCTTCTGCAAGAGAAGATCGACAGTGAGGCAGGCAATCTCTTCCAAGGGTTGCTTGATAGTAGCCAGTTGAGGGTAGTAATTTTCGATAAAGTAGGTACCATCATAGCCGATGACCTTGAGCTCTTCTGGTACAGAAATGCCCAATTCTTGAGCGATTTTAATGACCAAAATAGCTGTCAAATCATCTGAAGCAAAGATGGCATCTGGCTTTTGTCGAGTCAAGATATTCTTGATTTCCATTTCTTTTCTGACGGGAGAAAAGTCACTGGAAACATTGATAATAGGAGCTTTTGGAAGTACGGATGCAAAACCAGCGTGGCGTAGTCCAGTAGGCGAATTGGAATTGTCATTCCCTGTAATCATGATGATAGATTGGGCGCCTGTCTTAACCAAGGTCTGGGCAGCAAGAACTCCACCAGCGTAGTTGTCAGAGGAAACGACTGGAATGTCTGGTGACAGATTTCGGTCAAAGGAAATAATTGGTGCCGTCACTCGATTGTAGTCTTCGATTCCCAAGTTGTGACTACCAGAAATGATGCCGTCCACCTGATTGGCTTCCAACATTTCGATGTATTCGCGTTCCTTCTCAGAATCATGCTCACTGTTGCAGATGATGGTCTTGTAACCATTTTTGAAGAGTTGGTGTTCCAGCTTATCAATCAATTCTGCGTAGAAAACGTTGGAAATATTTGGGAAAATCAAGCCGATTAATTTAGCCGATTTTCCTTGCAAACTACGAGCTAGGTTGTTGGGCTTATAGCCCAATTCCCGCATGGCTTCATTGACTTTTTGGATGGTTTTCTCGGAGAGATAGCCCTTTTTATTGATAACACGAGAAACGGTAGTAGGGCTGACGCCTGCAAGTTTGGCGACATCAGTTAGTTTTGCGACCATAATCTAATTCATAGTAAGTTCCAGTTAGGTTTCCAGATTTGATGAGGATACCATTTTGGTCTACATGTGGGAAGACACGACCGGAAAATACTTTTTCTCCTTTATTGATGAAAATTTCAAAGACAGAGTTATCGATGAAAATCGTAGCAGTAGTAGCCTGATTCTCGATAGGGCAAGAACGAGTTGTCCCAAATTCTTGGGCATACTGTTCACCAGCCTGGCTACGATCTACTGTCACTTGACCATTTACAAGGTCAAAGTTGATGGAAAGTCCCTTGCCTTCTTGATCAGCTAGTAAGACAATCTCGCTCTGGCTATTAGCTTCCAAGCTGAGTTCAAGTTCGTAAGTGTTCTTAGTTTGGGCACGATTTGAGAAGGCTTCCTCAGAGGCACGAAGGTCCTTGACAGCTGCGACTGGGAATTGGTAGAGTTTACCGTCTTTGATAGTGAGTTCTTTGACCAAAGAGAAGGTTCCTTGGTGGTCAAAACGGTCAGATGGATATGAAACATCAGGCAAGCCAAGCCAGCTAACAGCTAGAGCACGTCCATCAGGATCGTTGAAGGCTTGAGTTGCATAGGCTTCGAAACCATAGTCCATGTTTTGAAGTTGAGACACATCTACCATTTTAGCATTTTCAGGGTCAAAGGAAGCCCCAATCTTATACATATTTGGAAAGATATTATCGTAGTCTAGAACTTTCTTATCCAATCCTTGTGGGCAGTAGAGAAGGACAGGTTGCTCCCCTACAAAGACCAGATTTGGACATTCCATCATGTAGGCAGTACGGTCGTTAGCAAAGTCAAGGTTGCCAACAACTTGCCAGTTTGTGTAGTCGTTGTCTACAGCCTTATAAAGACGGACGAAACCTTTTTTCTCCAAGTCTTGACCACCCACGATGGCATAAAATTGACCCTTAAAGTTAAAAATTTGTGGATCACGGAAATGATCAGTAGAGTCTGCTGGCTGGTCGATCAAGATCTTATCAATCTTTCTAATCTTGCCATCCTTATCCATCAAAGCTCCAATCTGGTAAGGGTGACGGATCCAGTTTTCATCACGAACATTTCCTGTATAAAATAGGAACAAGTTATCACCAAATTGCATGGCAGAACCAGAGTAGGCACCGTGGCTATCTAATGGAGTATCAGGTAAAACTTTGACACCAGTTTCTGTGAAGTGAACCAAGTCCTCACTTTCCAATTGCACCCAAGATTTTAAACCATGGGCTGCACCAAAAGGAAAATTCTGGTAAAAGAGGATCCACTTGCCATCAAAGTAGGAAAAGCCATTTGGGTCGTTGAGAAGTCCTGTTTTTGGCTCAACATGGTAATGAGTATGCCATGGAGATTGTGCTATATTTTCCTTTATATGTTGAATTTCTTCTTGCGTCCAATCTTGATAAAGTCTGTAACGACGCTCAGTAGTCCATTCCATTCATTCATTCCTCCAAAAATCTTATCACTTTTAATAGTAACCGTTTTCGGTTAAAAAAGCAAGTCTTTTATGTTAAAAAAGAGAAAAAACTGTCAAACGCTTATCATAAAATAGAAGCAGAAAATCAATCAACCATCTACAGAAAATTGAAAGAAAGTGAAACAAAACCCTTTTGAACTCAGATTTAAAACTTATTTTTTCAAGGAATGCCTGATGAAACAGTCAAAAACAATCAATCTAAAGCGTGCCCACTAAGTGGATGGAATATTTTTTCTGCAAAACGCTTGACATATTTCTAAAACATGATAAAATAATAGTCGTAAGGGCGAATAAAATCGCTTTCAAACAAGAACAAAATGTTATATAAGGAGATTTTTGCAAATGAACAATCAGGAAATTGCAAAAAAAGTCATCGATGCCTTGGGCGGACGTGAAAATGTCAACAGTGTAGCTCACTGTGCGACTCGTCTTCGTGTCATGGTCAAAGATGAAGGAAAAATCAATAAAGAAGTGATTGAGAACTTGGAAAAAGTTCAAGGTGCTTTCTTTAACTCAGGTCAATACCAAATCATCTTTGGTACAGGTACAGTTAATAAAATGTACGATGAAGTTGTTGCACTTGGTTTGCCAACATCATCTAAAGATGATATGAAAGCAGAAGCTGCCAAACAAGGGAACTGGTTCCAACGTGCTATCCGTACTTTCGGTGACGTTTTCGTTCCAATCATCCCAGTTATCGTAGCGACAGGTCTCTTCATGGGTGTGCGTGGTCTCTTGACTGCTCTTGGAATGACACTTCCAGCTGACGTGACAACTTACACTCAAATCTTGACAGATACAGCCTTCATCATCTTGCCAGGTTTGGTTGTGTGGTCAACCTTCCGTGTATTCGGTGGAAATCCAGCCGTTGGTATCGTTCTTGGTATGATGCTTGTTTCTGGCTCACTTCCAAACGCTTGGGCAGTTGCTTCAGGTGGTGAAGTAACTGCTATAAACTTCTTTGGTTTCATCCCTGTTGTTGGTTTGCAAGGTTCCGTTCTTCCAGCCTTCATCATCGGGGTTGTCGGAGCTAAATTTGAAAAAGCGGTCCGCAAGGTTGTTCCAGATGTGATTGATCTCTTGGTAACGCCATTCGTGACACTTTTGGTTATGTCTATCCTTGGACTCTTTGTCATTGGACCAGTCTTTCACGTTGTTGAAAACTACATCCTTATCGCTACAAAAGCGATCCTTAGCTTGCCATTTGGTCTTGGTGGTTTCTTGATTGGTGGGGTTCACCAATTGATCGTCGTGTCAGGTGTGCATCACATCTTCAACTTGCTTGAAGTGCAATTGCTTGCTGCTGACCATGCTAACCCATTCAACGCGATCATCACAGCTGCTATGACAGCTCAAGGTGCTGCGACTGTTGCGGTTGGTGTTAAAACTAAAAATCCAAAACTAAAAACACTTGCTTTCCCAGCTGCTCTTTCAGCCTTTCTCGGTATTACAGAGCCTGCTATCTTCGGGGTAAACTTGCGCTTCCGTAAACCATTCTTACTTTCATTGATTGCTGGTGCAATCGGTGGTGGATTGGCTTCAATCCTTGGACTTGCTGGTACTGGTAATGGTATCACCATCATCCCTGGTACAATGCTTTACATCGGTAACGGACAACTTGCTCAATACCTTCTTATGGTAGCCGTATCATTTTCCCTTGGTTTTGCCCTCACTTACATGTTTGGTTATGAGGATGAAAAAGAAGTTGCTACTGAAGTAGAGACAGAACGTTTGGTCCAAGAAGAAACAACTGGTAACATTCCAGCAGCTCTTCAAAATGAAACACTTGTAACTCCTATCGTCGGTGATGTTGTCGCTCTTGCTGATGTCAATGACCCAGTCTTCTCGAGTGGAGCTATGGGACAAGGTATCGCTGTGAAACCTAGCCAAGGAGTGGTATATGCACCAGCTGATGCTGAAGTTTCAATTGCCTTTCCAACAGGACACGCTTTTGGTTTGAAAACAAGAAATGGTGCTGAAGTTTTGATCCACGTTGGTATTGACACTGTGTCTATGAACGGTGACGGTTTTGAAGCAAAAGTTGCTCAAGGTGATAAGGTTAAAGTTGGCGATGTTCTTGGAACATTTGACTCAAACAAAATCGCTTCAGCTGGACTTGATGATACAACAATGCTTATCGTTACAAATACAGCTGACTATGCTTCAGTAGCTCCAGTCGCAACAGGTTCAGTTGCTAAGGGGGATGCTGTGATCGAAGTGAAAATCTAATCAATCCTCTTTAATGTGAAAACGAACAAATGACATGTTTGTTCGTTTTTGCTTGAATGGTAAGATTTACAGAGGAAAATCTAAAAAATAGAGAAATTTAGACTTTCGAAATATGCTATAATAAAGAAAATAAAAACAAGAGGTTTATCATGACAAAATTATATGGAAGCTTGGAAGCGGGCGGTACAAAGTTTGTCTGTGCTGTCGGTGATGAAAATTTTAACGTTGTAGAAAAAACACAATTTCCAACAACAACTCCAATCGAAACAATCGATAAAACCATCGAGTTCTTCTCAAAATTCGATAACCTTGCTGGTCTTGCAGTTGGTTCATTTGGTCCGATTGATATTGATAAAAACTCAAAAACTTATGGCTTTATCACAACGACTCCAAAACCAAACTGGGCAAATGTGGACTTGCTTGGGGCTCTTCGTCGCGCCCTCAACGTGCCAATGTACTTCACAACAGACGTAAACAGCTCTGCTTATGGTGAAGTGGTTGCCCGTAACAATGCTGGTGGTCGTATCGAAAACTTGGTTTACTACACAATCGGTACAGGTATCGGTGCAGGTGTCATCCAACGTGGTGAGTTTATCGGCGGTGTGGGTCATCCTGAAATGGGTCATTATTATGTTGCTAGACATCCAATGGATATTGAAAAAGAGTTTAAGGGTGTTTGTCCTTTCCATAAGGGATGTCTGGAAGGCTATGCAGCTGGTCCAAGTTTGGAAGCTCGTACAGGTGTTCGTGGGGAAAACATTGAACTCAACAACCCTGTTTGGGATGTCCAAGCCTACTATATCGCTCAAGCTGCGGTTAATGCGACAGTGACTTTCCGCCCAGACGTGATTGTCTTTGGTGGAGGGGTCATGGCTCAACAACACATGTTGGACCGTGTCCGTGAGAAATTTACAGCTCTTCTCAATGGTTACCTACCAGTGCCAGATGTGCGTGACTATATCGTTACTCCAGCAGTAGCAGGAAATGGTTCTGCCACACTTGGGAACTTTGTTCTTGCAAAAGAAGTTTCAAAATAAAGCACAAAATCCGTTTGGGAAACCAAACGGATTTTTTACGTGTCAAAGCATTTGCCAGAAGAAGTCGATAATATAGGTCAGACCGTAGGTATAAACCACGAGGGTAAAGGGCTTGGTTAGAATGATGATGGTCATATAGCGCTTGAAACTCATCTTGGTCAGGGCAGCCAGCATACAGAGAAAGTCAGCTGGACTAATGGGCCAAATCATCATAAAGATAAAGAAACGGTCAAAACGATTGCCCTTGTCCAACCAGCCGATGTACTTGTCATAGGTGCGCTTGCTGACGACAGACTGGACAAAGGCGGCCCCATAGAGGCGCACCAGATAAAAGATAATGGCACAGCCAATCACGATACCGATATAGTTGTAGATTGTCCCGATGATGTGACCGTAGATAAAGACCCCAGCTACCGAGGTCAAGGCCCCAGGAATGATAGGGACGACCGTTTGTAAAATCTGTAAAAAGATAAAGAGGGGTGGCCCCCAGATGCCTGCCTGCTGGATAAAGGCAGAGAGGGTTTCCTTGGACTGTAAAATCCCAGCCTGATAAGCCCAAATGCAGAAAATCAAACTCCCAACCCCACCGGCAATCGATGAGATATTGATAAGGTGCTGCAGAAGGGGAGAAACAGCTTTCATTTGTTTATCCTGTGACATGTAAACTCCTCATAGATAGTATATTTCTACTATACCATATTTTGGAGGAGAAAGGGGGAATGAGTGTTTTTGATGAGAAATAGATGGGAATACAGGCCTTCGAGACTTAGAATAGGTCTGTCAACTAAAGGTTATATGCATTCTAGGTTTCGAATAATCGCAATTCCATAAATTTAAAAGCATTCTAAGTTCGAATAGCTTATCTGATATAATTTTGAGGCATTCGAGCTTTCGAATAGTCATCTTCTCTAAAGTTTAGATGTGTTCTGAAGCTAGAAAGACTAAAATCTAAAAATAATAAGAGTCTCTCTGATGGACGTAATTTATGTCTAGTATGAATCTTTTGAATCGTTAGTTAATTTTAATATTAATCAGTTCTGAAATAATTATTAAATATAGTTAGATGGTGAATGAATTATTGCTAAATTTCAAGTTCAAGTAAGCCATCCAGAAGTCTTCTCTGGGGGACTTGTAGTTCAAGCATTTTTTAGGATAGTTGTTCATCCACTTTTCGATGAATGCGACTTCCTTTGTAGTCGTTTTCTTAGTTTCCTGAGGTAACCATCTATGAATGAGCCTGTTGTGATTTTCATTAGATCCTATAGGGGTGTGCATAATAGATATAGCAGATTGAAACTAGAATAGTATACATCTACTTCTAAAACATTGTTAGAAATCAATTTGACTGTCCTGATCAATTTGTCCTGTTCTTATTTCATTTTACTATATAATCCTTAGAAAACATATGGGACAAGCGGTTGAATTCCGTTCCGTCCATTAGTAGATAAAGGATTACTCCTTCTTGAAATGACAGATGAACTTGTTTTTTATAAAAAATGTTGTCTGAAACTATTCGCTTTTTTCCAGAAATTTTAGAGGAAGAAAATTTTATGAGGAAAAAGGAGTTACTCAAATAACAATTCAGGACCAAAAACTGACAGTTGAGGAGCAGAGTGGATAAATTAAGTTTGCTACTGTATAATGGATTTATCACTAATACTCTTCGAAAATCTCTTCAAACCACGTCAGCGTCGCCTTGCCGTAGATATGGTTACTGACTTCGTCAGTTCTATCCACAACCTCAAAACAGTGTTTTGAGCTGACTTCGTCAGTTCTATCTGCAACCTCAAAGCTGTGCTTTGAGCAACCTGCGGCTAGCTTCCTAGTTTGCTCTTTGATTTTCATTGAGTATAAAAGTGCTCCAGGCCATATTTTACATAGCATTAGTCTTCTAAAAATGGACAAAAAACATTGTAAAGGCTATCAAAAAGGAGTATAATGAGTGCAAGAAATTTCGGAGGTGAAAGATGCTAGAAGTAAGAAGTCTAGAGAAAAGTTTTGGATCCAAGCAAGTTTTGTTTGGTATTGACTTTCAAGCGCGACCAGGTCGTATTTTGGGACTAGTCGGAAAAAATGGTGCTGGGAAGACAACGATCTTCCATAGTATTTTGAAGTTTTTAGAATATCAAGGAGAAATCAGTCTGGATGGTCAGGATATTCGTCAGGAGACCTATGCTCGGATTGGTTATCTGCCTGAAGAACGCAGTCTCATGCCTAAATTGACAGTCCTTGAACAAGTTCGTTATTTGGCGACTCTAAAAGGTATGGATGCCAAGGAGGTCAAGGAAAAACTCCCTCAATGGATGAAGAGGTTGGAAGTGAAAGGGAAGCTGACAGATAAAATCAAGAGTCTGTCAAAAGGAAATCAGCAGAAGATTCAGCTCATCATTACTCTGATTCATGAGCCAGACTTGATTATCTTGGATGAGCCTTTCAGTGGATTGGACCCAGTCAATACAGAATTGCTCAAGCAAGTTATTTTTCAAGAAAAAGAGCGTGGAGCAACCATTATCTTTTCTGACCATGTCATGACCAATGTTGAGGAACTT
Organism: Streptococcus sp. 2741; assembly: GCF_013276315.1. Lineage (NCBI taxonomy): Bacteria > Bacillati > Bacillota > Bacilli > Lactobacillales > Streptococcaceae > Streptococcus > Streptococcus sp. 2741. The sequence goes on from NZ_VMKU01000015.1 coordinate 22,707, forward strand.
TGTGACGATATTCTCATGATCCGAGATGGCCGTGTGGTCTTGCACGGACCAGTTCAGGATGTCCGCAATCAATACGGGAAAACGCGTCTCTTTGTTTCAAGTGAACGAAGCAAGGAAGAATTGGAAAACCTTCCTCATGTCAAACAGGTGAGCTTGACCAAACAAGGTAGTTGGAAATTGATCTTGGAGGATGAGAGTGCTGGTAGAGAACTCTTCCCAATCTTGACTCAAGGGCAATATATCGCAACCTTTGACCAACAAGCGCCAACAATCGATGAAATCTTTAAACTAGAATCAGGGGTGGAAGTATGAGAAATGTGTGGGTTGTAATCAAGGAAACCTATCTTCGACATGTCAAATCGTGGAGTTTCTTCTTTATGGTGATTTCACCGTTCCTCTTTTTAGGAATCTCTGGAGGAATTGCTTATCTCCAAGGCTCTTCAATGGCTAAAAATGATAAAGTGGCAGTAGTGACAACAGTGCCATCTGTAGCAGAAGGACTGAAGAATGTAAATGGTGTTAATTTTGACTACAAAGACGAAGCAAGTGCCAAAGAAGCGATTAAAGATGAAAAATTAAAAGGCTATCTGACTATTGACCAAGAGGATAGTGTCTTGAAGGCAGTTTATCATGGCGAAACGTCGCTTGAAAATGGAATTAAATTTGCAGTTACAGATACACTCAATGAACTGCAAAATCAGCTTAATCGTTCAACTGCTTCCTTGTCTCAAGAGCAGGAAAAACGCTTAGCGCAGACAATTCAATTCACAGAAAAGATTGATGAAGCCAAGGAAAATAAAAAGTTTATTCAAACAATTGCAGCAGGCGCCTTAGGATTCTTTCTTTATATGATTCTGATTACCTATGCGGGTGTAACAGCTCAGGAAGTTGCCAGTGAAAAAGGCACCAAAATTATGGAAGTCGTCTTTTCTAGCATAAGGGCTAGTCACTATTTCTATGCGCGGATGATGGCTCTGTTTCTGGTGATTTTAACGCATATCGGGATTTATGTGGTAGGTGGTCTGGCAGCCATTCTACTCTTTAAAGATTTGCCATTCTTGGCTCAGTCTGGTATTTTGGATCACTTGGGAGATGCTTTCTCACTGAATACCTTGTTCTTTATTTTGGTCAGTCTCTTTATGTACGTCGTCTTGGCTGCCTTTCTAGGTTCTATGGTTTCTCGTCCTGAGGACTCAGGAAAAGCCTTGTCGCCTTTGATGATTTTGATTATGGGTGGTTTTTTTGGAGTGACAGCTCTAGGTGCAGCTGGTGACAATCTCATCTTGAAGATTGGTTCTTATATTCCCTTTATTTCGACCTTCTTTATGCCATTTAGAACTATTAATGGCTATGCAGGGGGAGTAGAAGCATGGATTTCACTTGCTATTACAGTGATTTTTGCGGTGGTAGCAACAGGATTTATCGGACGCATGTATGCCAGCCTAGTCCTTCAAACAGATGATTTAGGGATTTGGAAAACATTTAAACGTGCCTTATCTTATAAATAGAAGAGCCTCGCGAAAGCGAGGTTTTTTAGAGATAAAAAGAGTGGAATCACGAACCTAATTATGCACACATTATGTAAACAGGTTGCTTGAGAACTCAATTGTATAGTGAACTGAATCTGGAATAAGATAATATTGCTTCTAAAACATTCTTATAAATTGATTTGAATTCCAAAACCAGGGTGTGCAATTCTTATTTCCCATCACTTTATTTATTGATTATGATAGAACTCTTATCGGTCTGTAACAAAATTTCAATAATATAAAAACGCATCCTATCAGGACTCAACTTGATAGGATGCGTTTTTTGATTGTGAAGACTTTTCATCCAGCCTCTTTATGTGATAAAGTATCGTTAATATTCAATGAAAATCAGACTGGGAAGTTAGCGGAAGGCTCCTCGAAACATAGTTTTGAGGTTGAGGAACTGACCAAGTCAGTAACGTATACACACTAAGGACAAGCTGACGTGGTTTGAAGAGTATAAAAATCTGTTTCGTAAGCATCCAATAATAGGGTGTTTTGATAGTGTCATCATTTGGATAAGCATTATAGTATAGTGATATGAAATCAACTAAACTAAATAAGAAATATAGATTATCAAAACTCTTTGAAAAGATTGCATTAAATCTAAATAACATAGACGTCTTCAGCGTGTGCTGTCTCATCTTATGCGAAAATCTTATAAGGAGAGTATAGAAAATCTCGGTTGTAATCAACTAACTGATTGGAGAAATGTATAAATATGAGAAGTTAGACCCCCATGTCACTACCATAATGAGATTGCTCGAATTCCTTGCTTTTTATACTCAATGAAAATCAAAGAGCAAACTAGCCGCAGGCTGCTCAAAACAGTGTTTTGAGGTTGNNCAAGGCGACGTTGACGCGGTTTGAAGAGATTTTCGAAGAGTATTAACTCAATATCAAACTAGCTACGATGGGGCTGACAAAGACATAGAGAATACCAGTGACACCGATAGCCAAACCACCCATGGCTCCTGCTACAGAGCCGTATCGGAAGGCTGTTCCTGTTCCAACTGCATGGCCTGTTCCTCCAAGGGAAAGACCAACAGCTACTGGGTCGTCAATTTTCAACCACTTCAAAAGGGTTGGTCCGATGACACTGGTTAAAATCCCAGTTGCCACGACTACCACCAAGGTCACGGTCGTCAGACCTTGCAATTTTTCTGTGATTCCCACTGCCATGGCGGTTGTTACTGACTTGGGAAAGAGAGAAATGGCTAGGAAAAAGTCCATACCAAAGATTTTGGCCACAAGGGCTGTGAAAGAGGTATTGACAACTACTGCTAGCAGACTACCAAAGAGAATACTCCGAGCATGGTGCTTCATCAAATGAAAACTCTTGTAAATCGGAATCCCCAAAGCCACTGTCGACGGGACAATCAAGTTGTTCAGATAAACCCCACCTTGGTAGTAATCTTGATAAGAAATACCCGTCACCTTAAGAAAAATAATGATAAAAATAGCCGACAAAAGCAGGGGCGTTGTCAATGGATGAGGAAAACGTCTGTAAATCAACATCCCCACTAGATAAGCTAGGATAGACAGGGCAAGCCCAAATAGGGGATTGGAAACAAATTCACTCATTTGGCATCTCCTTTCTCATAATCTCCCTCAAACCGTCGTTTGATAAACTGAACTACCAACGCTATGAGGATAATATTGACAACTGCTGCAAAAAAGACAATCAAAACAATGGGTAGGAGATAGGGAGCAATCACATCAAACTTTTCCATGATTCCTACTGCTGGCGGCAAAAAGAGAATGGTCATATTGGCCAGCAAGAAATTCCCCACCATGTTGACATGCCTAGTTCTCAACCATTTGAATTGTAGGGATAGAAAGAGAATAATCAAGCCGATAATACTGCCTGGGATGGGCAAATGAAAGAAACTGGAAATCCCCTCTCCGATTAGAGAAATCACAAAGAGAATCATTAATTGAACATATAATTTCATCCTAAACTCCACGAAATAGACTTCTTGAATACCAGTTTACTCTTTTTTCAGAAAATTTCAAGGAAATGAACAAGGGATAATGAAAATTAAAGAACAAACTAGGAAGTCAGCTGCATGTTACTCAAAGTAAAGTGTTGGGGTTGTAGGTCAAACTGACATAGTTTGAAGCGATTTTCGAAGAATATTACTTTTCTTTGCTTAAGTGAATGACTTGGTCGTAGTTTTTTAAGTCCTCTTCTGTGTAGTGGTGAATGGCTTCTATGACTGTTTGAGGTAGGGAGAAGAGCAAGTCGCTAATTTTTCTGCTATTTTCCGAGTCAAGATTGGCCTTAATCTCGTCTGCTAAGATGAGTTGGCTATCATGGTAGAGGGCGCGGGCGATTTCTAGGCGTTGTTTCTCGCCACCAGACAGACTATCATTGCTGAGCGTTCGATTTTTCAAATGTTCTAAACCTGTTTTTTTGAGGATATGATTTAGCGTTTGCTTTTATCTAAAATACTTCATATAAAAATGTAAATTTTTGGGGGATATACAATTAAATGAAAATATCGTAATGACACAGATTGAAACAAAAAGCGAACAAAACAGAATTCATTGTTTCGATTCGCTTTTCGTATTATTATCTAGTTTTTTTGTAGCTCTGATAACATTTAGTCTGAGCATGTACACTAATAGCTGAAGGAATAAAATGTATACTTTAGATTATTTCCAAGCGCCACCGGTATCTACACAGTAACCACCAGGTGTATAGGTGTTGTGAAGCATCTTACCAGTTGAAGCAAGGTAATACCAAGATCTGCTATCTTTCACCCAGCCTGTTAACATAGCACCTGAGTCTTTTAGGTAATATAGTTGCTTAGTTTCAAACAAGCATGTTATAATAAAGCTATGGCATATAGTACAGATTTTAAACAGCGAGCATTAGATTACATCAAAGAGGGGCACAGCCATGTCGAGGCAGCCAAGGTTTTTGATGTCGGCGTCAGAACTCTCTTCACATGGAAAAAGAACTTACGTGAACAAGGACACTTAGAGAGGAAAAAGCGAGTCGTCAAAAACCGAAAGATTCCTTTAGAGGAATTGAAAGCCTTTGTAGAGGCTCATCCAGATGCTTTTTTACGGGAAACTGCGGCACATTTTAATTGT
>NZ_VMKU01000150.1:0-685 GCF_013276315.1 Streptococcus sp. 2741
GCTGTGCCCCTCTTTGATGTAATCTAATGCTCGCTGTTTAAAATCTGTACTATATGCCATAGCTTTATTATAACATGCTTGTTTGAAACTAAGCAACTATATCACAAGATATTTTTTCGTTTCATTCATATTCAGTTGGATACTTTTCATACGACTATTTTATCAAATGGGACATTTTCACGTTCGAATGAAAGTTCTATAATGAAGTTAGCCATCCAGCCCTCCTAAAAATTAGATGTTTTAACTAGCTGATAGCTAGCCCTCGATTTCATTTGATAAGAGGCTTGATGCTGTTAGGCTGACAAGCCAAGGCTAAGATTAGCCTTGGTTTAGCTGACAAAACTGCTTCAAGGGTTCCTCTTGTCAAATGAAAGCTCTTCTAGGCATAAGAAAACACCTCTGTGTTATACTTGTTGTTCAACCACAAACACAAGAAAGGCACAGAGATGAAAAACCATTATACTACAAAAGCCAAACATTTGACAATCGATAGCCGTCGTTTAATCGAACGATGGAAAAAGGAAGGGAAATCAAATAGAGAAATCGCCTCTTTACTTGGAAAAGCTCCTCAAACCATTCACAATGAAATCAAGCGTGGGACAGTCCGACAATGTCTTGGAAAAGGGCGCTTTAAAGAGGTTTATTCTGCCGACTATGCTCAACAGGCTTATGAAAATAATCGCAA
>NZ_VMKU01000151.1:0-1989 GCF_013276315.1 Streptococcus sp. 2741
CGGACTGTCCCACGCTTGACTTCATTGTGAATGGTTTGAGGAGCTTTTCCAAGTAAAGAGGCGATTTCTCTATTTGATTTCCCTTCCTTTTTCCATCTTTCGATTAAGCGACGGCTATCGATTGTCAAATGTTTGGCTTTTGTAGTATAATGGTTTTGCATCTCTGTGCCTTTCTTGTGCTTGTGATTGAACAACAAGTATAACACAGAGGTGTTTTCTTATGCCTAGAAGAGCTTTCATTTGACAAGAGGAATCCTTGAAGCAGTTTTGTCAGCTAAGCCAAGGCTAATCTTAGCCTTGGCTTTCCAGCTTAACAGCTCCAAGCCTCTTATCAAATGAAATCGAGGGCTAGCTATCAGCTAGTTAAACCATCTAATTTTTAGGAGGGCTGGGTGGCTAACTTCATTATAGAACTTTCATATCACATTCGAATTACATTTTATTTTGGAAAACGTTTCCTTTGTTTTCAAATTGCTAAAAAAGTGGTACAATATAGGATAGCTTACTATTATCTGAATCAGCTGATTTGGAGAGAAAGGATTCATTTTGAAATCAATAGGCTTTATTGAAAAGCTGAAGGGGTTGTCTAGTAAAGAGCTGATTTTATTGGGAATTATCCTAAGTATCTTTTTACCCTTTTATCTTTTTGTAGTTGTACTCTGTTTATATATTATCAGTTTGATTTTTACAGGAGACATGAAAAGTATTCTTCAGAAAATGGGGGAGCATCCGATGCTGCTTCTTTTTCTTAGCTATAGTACTGTTATATCCATTCTTGCACAAAATTGGATGGGTCTTGTGGCTTCAGTAGGACTGTTTCTATTTACTATTTTCTTTTTGCACTATCAGTCGATTTTATCCCATAAATTCTTTCGATTGATTTTGCAGTTCGTCTTGTTTGGTAGTGTCTTGTCAGCTGCTTTTGCCAGTTTAGAACATTTCCAAATTGTGAAGAAATTTAACTATGCTTTTCTTTCACCCAATATGCAGGTGTGGCATCAAAACCGGGCAGAAGTGACCTTCTTTAATCCTAATTATTATGGAATTATTTGTTGTTTCTGTATTATGATTGCTTTCTATCTGTTTACAACGACCAAGTTGAATTGGTTGAAAGTATTCTGTGTGATTGCAGGCTTTGTTAATCTCTTTGGTTTGAACTTTACTCAAAATCGAACTGCCTTTCCTGCTATTATCGCTGGAGCAATTATCTATCTCTTTACGACTATTAAAAACTGGAAGGCCTTTTGGCTTAGTATTGGGGTCTTCGCGATTGGTTTGAGTTTCCTCTTTTCTAGTGATTTGGGAGTTCGAATGGGTACTTTAGACTCTTCTATGGAAGAACGCATTTCTATCTGGGATGCTGGGATGGCCTTGTTTAAGCAAAATCCTTTTTGGGGTGAAGGGCCATTGACCTATATGCACTCTTATCCTCGGATACATGCTCCTTATCATGAACATGCCCACAGTCTTTATATTGATACGATTCTGAGTTACGGAATTGTGGGTACCATTTTATTAGTTTTGTCTTCTGTTGCTCCTGTTCGCTTGATGATGGATATGAGTCAGGAGTCGGGGAAACGTCCGATTATCGGTCTTTATCTGTCTTTCCTTACAGTGGTTACTGTGCATGGAATCTTTGACTTGGCCCTCTTCTGGATTCAGTCAGGTTTCATTTTCTTGCTAGTTATGTGCAGTGTTCCATTGGAGCATCGAACCTTGGTATCGGACATGACGGATTAAGTTTTATAAGATTGAAATCTTCTACCTTGGGTAGGAGATTTTTTATGCGATGGGCATGTTGTGTATCTGAGGTGTAAGTCCTCTGTAGAGATTCACTACCGGTGAATATAGTGAAATGAGATAAGAACAGGATGAATCAATCAGGACAGTCAAATAGATTTCTAACAATGTTTTAGAAGTAGAGGTGTACTATTCTAGTTTCAATCTATTATACAATAGCGCTCCCTCGTCCTTATGCAGGGGCTCCTA
>NZ_VMKU01000152.1:0-2215 GCF_013276315.1 Streptococcus sp. 2741
CTGCGGCTAGTTTCCTAGTTTGCTCTTTGATTTTCATTGAGTATGAGTCTACTCTAATCAACTCTTTTCCTGTTCGAGTGGGACGACTGCTAGTGTCTTTCCCAAACTGGCTAGGACTTTTAAGACTGTGTCCAACTGAGGACTAGTCTTGCCTGTTTCCATCCTAGCTATGACAGGCTGGCTTACTCCACTAAGTTCTTCTAGCTTTTTCTGACTGATTCCTTGCTCATGCCTGGCTTCAATCAGCTCACTCATGATAGCCACTCGCATATCACTTTCAAGGATTTCCTCCTTGGTAAAGAGTTGAGACTGGACATCCTTCCAATTACTCCCAATAGCACTATTCTTCATCTCTTAACCCTCTTTCTTTTACGTCTATGTATTTTTTGAAAAAATGAGCGAATTATAATTCGATAGATTGACCAGCGGGTTTAAAATTGGTGCTAGCTTGTTTCTTAAGCGCTTTTCCTTTTCTAGGGTAAAGCAGATCCTGCTTGCTTAACCCCAATTTTCCACGATGAATCCAATAGTAAATGGTAGAAATTCCCACGTTAACGCCCTTAGCCTTGACCATCATTTCAGGAGAAAATTTTTGGTTATGATAGTGGAGAATCTTTTCCTTCAGCTCCTTGGTCAATCTTGATTTCTTGACCGAGCGCTTGCGATTGTGTTCATAAGACTGTTGAGCATAGTCGCCAGAATAAACCTCTTTGAAGCACCCTTTTCCAAGACATTGTCGGACTGTCCCACGCTTGATTTCAGTATGGATAGTTTGAGGAGCTTTTCCAAGTAGAGAAGCAATTTCTCTATTTGATTTTCCCTTTTTCCATCGTTCGATTAAGCGACGACTATCGATTGTCAAATGTTTGCCTTTTGTAGTATAATTGTCTTGCATCTCCGTGACTTTTAATCATTTCAATCTTAAATTGGACTTTTTTTTACTTGGGTTGTACTTAATCTATAAGGAAGACAATAAAAAGAATATCAATCGAGTAAAGTCACAAAGTCACATTAGCTCCGAGCAACCATTGCAAATCGAGGTACTCATACAATGATTAAAATATTTCTCTCTGCCTTTTCTGTCATTCTCTTTGCTATCCCTATCATAGCTTATTCTTTTTTTCCATCTTCTAATCTTAATATTTGGCTATCTACCAGACCTATCTTGGCACAGATTTATGCCTTCCCCTTAGCTACTGCAACTATGGTTTCTATTTTAAGTTTCGTATTTTTTTCCCTATCTTTTTACAAGAAAAATAAACAAATACGGTTTTATTCTAGCATCTTGCTCTTACTATCGTTCATATTACTATTATTCGGAACAGATAAAACCCTTTCTTCCGTATCAAATAAGACTAAAACCTTAAAATTAGTAACTTGGAACGTCGCTAATCAAATAGAAGCACAACATATTGAGCGAATTTTTAGCCATTTTGATGCCGATATGGCTATATTCCCTGAACTAGCTACCAATATCAGAGGTGAGCAAGAAAACCAGAGAATCAAACTATTGTTTCATCAAGTTGGACTTTCTATGGCCAACTATGATATTTTTACTTCTCCACCTACTGACAGTGGAATAGCTCCTGTGACTGTGATTGTCAAGAAAAGTTACGATTTCTATACAAAAGCTGAAACTTTTCATACAACACGGTTCGGGACAATTGTATTACATTCGAGAAAACAAGATATACCAGATATCATTGCTTTGCATACTGCTCCTCCTCTGCCAGGTTTAATGGAAATCTGGAAGCAAGACTTAAACATCATTCATAATCAATTGGCTTCAAAATATCCAAAGGCTATTATTGCAGGTGATTTTAATGCAACTATGCGTCATGGAGCACTTGCAAAAATAAGCTCTCATAGGGACGCATTGAATGCACTTCCACCTTTTGAAAGAGGAACTTGGAATAGCCAAAGTCCAAAACTTTTTAATGCAACGATAGATCATATCTTATTGCCTAAAAACCACTACTATGTTAGAGATTTAGACATTGTAAGTTTTCAAAACTCTGATCATAGATGTATTTTTACAGAAATCACATTTTAATTATTTTATACTCTTCGACAATCTCTTCAAACCACATCAGCATCGCCTTACCTTAGACATATGGTTACTGACTTCGTCAGTCTTATCTACAACCTCAAAACAGTGTTTTGAGCAACCTACGGCTAGCTTCCTAGTTTGCTTTTTGATTTTCATTGAGTATTA
>NZ_VMKU01000153.1:0-1280 GCF_013276315.1 Streptococcus sp. 2741
GTTCATTAAAAAAATAATCCAAAGGGACTTCAAGTCGTTGAGAGAGTTTGAATAACAAGTCTGCGGAGGGAATAAAATGACCTCTTTCAATTTTACTAATCTGGCTTTGTTCACAAATTCCTTCTGCAAGAGTTTGTTGGGAGAGTCTCAACTCTTTTCTTTTCAATCTGAATTTCTCTGCGAGTGTATTCATTAAAAATAATAAACCTTCCTATTTGCTTAATTTCATTATAAAATTTTTAGTTCAAAATAGCAAGTTAAAGAAATAAATAATTCTTTACGGTAATAACAAGAAAAAAAAGTCAAAAAAACATAAAAATACTTGACTAAATAAAATATATCTGTTAGAATAAAAAGAAAGGGGTTTCATTGCATGAGAAAAAACGTGGAATTAAAAAATTAGTTACATTTGCATTGCTAGGTGTTTTTATGTTTAGTAATACAATTCCTTACCAACAGTTTATTCAGAAGAATAGACAATTGGAGATTCGAGTGCAATCACAAAAGAAGTCCAATGGTCTTGATGTTGGGAAGGCTGATTAAAGAATAATGGAATAGAACTAGTCTCTAGTATATTCGCTTTTATTATTCATTAAAAATTGTAGGGGCAAGTTTGAAAAAATAAAAGTTAGTTGATTGATTACTTCTCTAAATTTTGGGCACACTAAAAAGAGGTCTTGATACCCAACCTTTAAAATTAAAGCACCTTGAATCCGTGCTGTTGTGCAAAACGAACGGCATCTTGGACAGACATTGTCTTATCTGAATTTCTTATTTCTGTAAGACCTTGTAATCTTGGATTATAACTCTCCTATTTTAAAAGTACGTGGTAGATGGCAACCAATAATCTGCGACAGATAGCGATGATAGCTTTTCGATGCCATATAAATAATTTTTAACATGAGGGGGCTCCCTTCATAAAATTTGAGTCTGCCTATCCCTTGACTATTCTTTCCTTTCACAAACGAGTCGCTTATTCAATTATAAGTTTACGTGCTCTTAGTCACAGTTCTTGTGCTTGATGGAAAGAATGACACCTATAAAAATGCGAGGTAGTGGCTGTACCACTCACTTATTCACCTCCCCGTGATTTGTAGTAGTGATAGGCTTTCTCACTGTTATTATAAAACAAAGAGCACAACACTTTTTCATTCTGTGTTGTGCCTTGAGTGAAACGAAAGGAATGAATTATAAAAATGAAGAAAACATTTTATCGCAAATTCGGTATTTCAATTATTGCTAGTACTTTATTAGCTAGCCAGCTATCGACAGTATCTGCT
>NZ_VMKU01000154.1:0-6216 GCF_013276315.1 Streptococcus sp. 2741
TTTCCGTGTCTGAAGGCTTCTTTTCCTTTCTGTTGATAGGCTAGTAGCAGACGATTGATTTGTCTTTCAGAAAGATTCAGTTCGACACAGGCTCGATTCTTTGTTTTCTTTCCTTGGTCTATAGCTTTTATCACAAGATATTTTTTCGTTTCATTCATATTCAGTTGGATACTTTTCATACGACTATTTTATCAAATGGGACATTTTCACGTTCGATTTACTAAATGAAAGTTATATAATGAAGTTAGCCACCCAGCCCTCCTAAAAATTAGATGGTTCAACTAGCTGAAAGTGTAGACATAAGAAAACACCTCTGTGTTATACTTGTTGTTCAACCACAAACACAAGAAAGGCACAGAGATGCGATATTTTAAAAGAGTTGGATTTCTCCAACTCTTCTCTTTTTAATACACGTTATTTTGATTTGACTGGCTTGTCTTGAGCTGTCTTCAAGGCTGTGGCAATCGTATCTGCATACAATTTTGCTCCTGCTTCAATAGTGCTAGTGTCACTTCCGAAATGGACTTGGTCTGTTCCTGCCCAAATTTCTGGATGCTCTTTCGCAACTTGATTCCAATCTGCTATCGTGATGTAAGGTGTCTTCTCTGCCAATTCTCTCATGTAGGCAGCAGCCTTCTCAACGATGGCATAGGTCTCTTTTGTCTTATCTCCCTCATAAGGAGTCACCAAAACCATATGGTGGCCCTTAGGAAGATTTTTCACGATACTGTCCCAGTCTTCCTTGTAATTTTCAGGATTATTTACCCCAGTCGCAATGACCACCATCTTAGGTAAAAATTTATTTTGGCTATTGTTTATCATGATTTCATTGGCAGTCTTGGTTGTTCTGCTGACCTGCGCGTTAATTTGTGCTCCAGGAAGAGCTGTCTGCAGGGCTGTATTTGCCCTTAAAGCCACCGAGTCACCAATTAACATAGTGCCATCAGCAATTCCTAAACTATCAGCTTCTGCTCGTTCTGCTATCACTTTTGTTTGGGCAATAGTACTAGCAGCTTGCTTCAAGCCATTGACAGTTAAGTCTGTCTCAAACGCTCCCACTTGTGGTGCCAACAAAGTCACTAAGAAGACAATGAAGGCCAAGATTCCCGTACTTGTTGCAAGAATTGTGTGAATATAAGGCAGGGGACGAAGAGTTTGTAAAATAGGTGTGTTCTTGCCTGCAATCCAAGGTTCCAATACATAAAATGAAAGACTGGCAAATCCATAAGAAAAAATCAAAGTTAATAACACAGCAAGAAGATTTGAGGTCAACTGTGAGAAAATGATGTAGAAAGGCCAATGGAAGAGATAAACTGCATAGCTAGTATCCGCTAAAAAGCTAATCATCTTTGTCTCTTGTATATGATGTGTCTTTTCATGTAAGACACGCGCCGCCAGAATCATAGCAAGAGCTGCAAGGCTAGCAAGTAAGAAGCCCATAAGATAGGCAAAAAGATAGGTAAATTTGACAAAGAAGGTCAAAATGAGTAAGAAGCCAAAACCTCCTCCAAAAACCAAAAGGGTCTTGCGTAAATCCCAGATTTTATCCAACTGCTTGACGAGGGAAGTCGTCTGACGAACACCTACAATCGTTGCTAGGATACTTCCCAAAAAGAATGGATAGACATGAGTTAAACTGGAGAAGTAAACAGAGGAATAAGAGGTCACTAGAAAACTACCAATAAACATGGAGAAGAAGCTAATCAAGAAGGCAGCAGCTGATAAGAGAAAAACCATTCCCCTCAACTGACCATTTGATTTGGACTGTTTGGATAAGAACCAAACTGCCAATCCCCAAAGAATATAGTAGTGAACCTCAACGGCCAAGCTCCAATTATGAACAAACAAATGAGGAATGAACTGAGATTCATAACTCCCACCTGTTAGCAGTTCATAGAAGTTAGTCATAAAGCCTAAAACACCCGCAATCTGACCCCCAATTCCAGCCACATAATCTTGGCGAACTAGAAAGGTAAAGGGCATGGTTACCAAGACCATCAAAATCACAGGTGGCACAATCCGATAAAAGCGTCTCCTAAAAAATCCAATCAAGTCAATCTCATGATTTTTAGAAAACTCTTCGATGAGTAGAGCCGTAATCAGGAAACCTGAAAATGTGAAAAAGACATCTACCCCGAAAAATCCTCCAGGAAAGATGGTCTGAAAGAAATGATACAAGAGTACCAGTAGTAAACCTGTAATCCTAATCAAGGAAAACCATTTAATGCGCATACGAGTTTATTCTCCCTTTCATTATACACTTTATTCTATCAAAAAAAGAAGAAAAATCCTAAGAGAAAACTTAGGATTTTTAGCTTATATCTATTCCGTTTTAGAAATTGCGTCCTGACTTATTATAGCCATATTTTTCCACAAAATACTCACGGAATTCCAAGAGATTGTCATCCATGATGGCTTGTCGCACTTGCTTCATCAGGTTAAGCAAGAAGTAAAGATTATGGTAGCTAGTTAAGCGGATACCGAAGGTTTCATCAGCTTTGAGTAGGTGACGAAGGTAGGCGCGTGTGTAGTTCTTACATGTGTAGCAATCACACTCAGGATCCAGTGGCGTAAAGTCCTCAGCAAACTGGGTATTTTTGACAACCAAACGTCCCTGACTGGTCATACAAGTCCCGTTACGAGCGATACGAGTCGGCAAGACACAGTCAAACATATCCACCCCACGAATGACCCCATCAATCAAGCTATCTGGCGCTCCGACACCCATCAAATAGCGAGGTTTATTTTCAGGAAGCAGTTGGGTTGTGAAGTCCAAAACCGCATTCATCTCTTCGTGGGTTTCTCCTACTGCCAAGCCACCGATAGAGTAGCCTGGGAAATCCATGCTGACAAGGTCATGAGCCGATTGGCGACGCAGGTCTTCAAATCCTGCCCCCTGCACAATCCCAAATAACCCTTGGTCATGCGGACGACGGTGAGCCTTCAAACCACGCTCAGCCCAACGACTGGTACGCTCGATTGATTTCTTAACGTAATCGTAAGGTTGATAAAACTGAGGACATTCGTCAAAGGACATCATGATGTCTGAGCCTAGATTATTCTGAATAGAGATAGCTTTTTCTGGCGATAGGAACATCTTGGAACCATTGAGATGGTTTTTAAAGGTTACTCCTTCTTCTGTGATATTACGGCTATCTGCTAAGGAATAAACCTGAAAACCACCACTATCTGTCAAGATAGGCTGGTCCCAATTCATGAACTTGTGGAGACCACCTGCGCGAGCAATAAGTTCATCTCCAGGACGAAGCCAGAGATGATAGGTGTTTGACAGGATAATTCCCGAACCCATCTCCTTCAATTCTTCAGGCGACTGAGTTTTGACAGTGGCTTGAGTCCCAACTGGCATAAACATAGGTGTTGGGAAGGTGCTGTGGGGAGTGATGATTTCTCCCAGACGAGCTCCTGTATGTTTTTCTTTCTTAATCAAACGGTATTTGATTGGTGAATCTGACATTTTTTACCTCCGAAGCTGGGAAAGACAGTCCCAGTTCATACTTTGTACCCAAGGGCATACTGTATGATTTTATCAAAAAAAGCTGGAACTGTCACGAACTATGGTATAATAAGAGAATGAACTATCCAAAAATTGATTTAAAAACAATTCGTCAGGAGTCAAAACATTTTCAGGCTGACACCCCCCGTCTCTTTCTCCTCTATATCCTTCCCAGTATGCTGGTCATCTTATCTGGTTTTCTTAATCCCTTATCTCGGATCCACGTGACTGTTTTAGAACAGCCATTTTTCAGCATACTTGGTCAAATACTTCAAGCCTACCTCTTTCCTCTACTAGTCTCCTTTATCGGGACTATTCTTTTGACCAGTTCCGTCTATGCAACCCTGACACTCATGAAAGATTCTAAAACGGAGCCATCTGTAAAAAACAGCCTAGCTCTCTTTGATGAGGAGCGCTTTTCTCAAACCTTTTTGACCCTACTTCTCAAACGTTTCTATCTCTTTTTATGGAGTATCCCTAATTTACTTGGGATTTACTTCCTCTTTTATAGTAGCTTTTTAGCCCAAAAATTCGTCACCCTACATCCTGAGTTTCCAAATCTAGATCTCTCATCAGTTGAAACCGAGCGTTTCCTCATGGTCTTTGGACTCTACTTTCTTGCAAGTCTCATCTTGATCATTGTAGGAAATATCCTCTATATTCCACAGTATTATGCCTATTCACAGGTGGAATTTCTTCTCTGTTATAGTCTAGACCTAGGACAGGCCTCACCAAGACGAATCCTAAAAACTAGCCGTTCCTTTATGAAGGGCTACAAGTTCCAGCACTTTGTCCTAGATTTACAGCTTCTTCCTTGGTACTTCCTCAATTGGATTACCTTTGGCATTGCTAGTTTTTTACTCCTACCTTATATCCAATGTACTAAAATCAGCTTTTATAGAGCAGTACTTAGAGCAGCACTTAGTAAAAAATACCAACTAAACTACCCCTGGTAGGGCTAGTTTTTCACTCCTACCCTACATTCAAATTAATTAATAAAATGAGTTTTTACCGAGCAGTATTGGCCCGAAAACGTCCAAAAGCTTGAAGGTTTTTCCCCTCAAGCTTTTTTCTATCAATGAGTTTCTCCGCCTACCAACTTGAGTTCCTGATCTCCATGTTCTATTATAGCGCCGATTGCTGCTTCTATCCCTCGCCGAATATCCACTAAACTCATAGCTGGAGTAGTCGGTCTGTTCACCACCTGTTCCATCATATAAGGAATATGCATAAAACCTGCCTTAACATATGGAGATTTCTTTTCTACCAAATAGAGAGCCTGATACATCAAATGGCTGCAGACAAAAGTCCCTGCCGTATTGGAAACAGAGGCCGGTAAGCCCTCTTTTTTTATAGCTTGAACCATCGCTTTAATCGGCAAACTACTAAAGTAGGCCGAAGCACCATCTGGGCGAATGGGACGGTCAATCGGTTGATTATCTTCGTTATCAGAAATGCATGCATCGTCTTGATTAATGGTCACTCGTTCAGGTGTCAAACTAGTTCTTCCACCAGCTTGCCCAATACAAAGGACAAAGTCAGGTTGATAACGATTCATCTCTTCTTCCAATACTTGAGCAGATTTGTGAAAAACTGTCGGCACCTCTAGCCAACGGACCTCAGCACCATGGATTTCAGCTGGTAAACCTTTAATGGCCTCCAAAGCTGGATTGCCCTTTTCCCCTCCAAAGGGCTCAAAACCTGTCACTAATACTTTCATTTCTAACTCCTCAAAACAAATTCAATGAGACTTTTTCTTAAAAACAAGTATAACATATTTCCCTTATTCCGGAGTGAAAAGGACTAGCGAGACTAAGATTGACCTTTGAACTTATTTAAAGAGAAAAATACTAATCAAGGCTAAAATAGCTGGCTCACCTTGCTTCAAAATAATTTTCTTATCTGCTGTGAGAGAGCCATAAGCCGCAGCACCAATCACAAATAAAACAAAAATAGTCACAATTTCTAAATTCTGTGAGAAATAAATCCCATACAGGAGAAAGACTCCTAGCAGAGCATTATAAATCCCTTGATTTTTAAACAGTGAACTTACCGACGGACGAGCTAGTTCTTCCCTGTCCATGTTAAAGACACGACTAGTCGCTTCTGATTGCGTTGCAATACTTTCCAAATCAAAAATGTAAAAATGCTCCAAAGCAACGATTGTTGCTAAAATAATTGTAATAATTGACATCTATTTCTCCTTAAATTTCTATATTTTCAATGCTCAAAACCAATTTGTTTAATAAACGGCTGAATTCTGTTCTCTCAGACTCTGTTAAGATACTTTCCATCTCTTTCTTAACCTTGATATGCTGCAGAGGTGGATTCATCACTAACTGCTCCTTGGCATACTTCGTAGCCTCTACCAAGACTTCTCGCTGATTTTCAGGATTACGATGACGCTCCACCAAACCTTCCTTTTCTAAAATCTTAAAATGCCGTGTCAAAGCAGCCTGATCAATCTTCAAACGCTCCTGAACCGCTATTTGATTACAAGGGGAATGCTTCAACAAAAATAATAAAATCTGATACCGTGTCAAACTAATCCCAAGCCTTTTTTCAAACAATTGCGTACTCGCTTGCTCAGACAAGCGGAGTTGATACAGTAAATCTTGAATCTCTATCATTTCTTCCTCCTTTCTATTGATTTATCAATAGTTGATTAATCAAGTTTAATATAATACTGGACTAAAATCAAA
>NZ_VMKU01000155.1:0-1706 GCF_013276315.1 Streptococcus sp. 2741
GATGGGACTAATTTCTTTGATATCAAAGCAGAAGATTTTGAGTTGGTGGATTATGACCCTGTTAAGCCGCAGTTGAAGTTTGACCTAGCCATTTAATACTCTTCGAAAATCTCTTCAAACTACGTCAGCGTCGCTTCATCAACAACCTCAAAACCATGTTTTGAGCTGACTTCGTCAGTTCTATCCACAACCTCAAAGCAGTGCTTTGAGCAATCTGCGGCTAGCTTCCTAGTTTGCTCTTTGATTTTCATTGAGTATTAGTTCAATATCTGAAAAAAAGAACCTTGCAAAGCAAGATTCTTTTAGTGTCTGACTTAAATAATTGTTCTTCTGGGAACTAAATCGAATTAAGCTTCGATTTCTGTAACCATACCTGAACCAACAGTACGTCCACCCTCACGGATAGAGAATGTAGTACCTTGTTCTACGGCGATTGGGTGGATCAACTCAACGTCGATTGTCACGTTATCACCAGGCATTACCATTTCAGTACCTGCTGGAAGTTCGATTGAACCTGTAACGTCAGTAGTACGGAAGTAGAATTGTGGACGGTAGTTGTTGAAGAATGGAGTGTGACGTCCACCCTCTTCTTTAGTAAGGATGTAGACTTCACCTTTGAATTTAGTGTGTGGGTTGATTGAACCTGGTTTAGCGATAACTTGTCCACGTTCGATTTCATCACGTTGAACACCACGAAGAAGGACACCTACGTTATCTCCGGCAAGACCTTCGTCAAGTTGTTTACGGAACATTTCAACACCAGTAACAACTGCTTTTTGAGTTTCTTCTTTGATACCAACGATTTCGATTTCGTCGTTGACTTTAACGATACCACGGTCGATACGTCCTGAAGCAACTGTACCACGTCCAGTGATTGAGAATACGTCTTCGACTGGAAGAAGCAATGGTTTGTCAGTGTCACGTTCTGGTTCTGGGATGTACTCATCAACTGTGTTCATCAATTCCATAACGATGTCTTCGTATTTAGAGTCACCTTCAAGAGCTTTAAGAGCTGAACCTTGGATAACTGGAAGATCGTCACCTGGGAAGTCGTATTCTGACAATAGGTCACGGATTTCCATTTCAACCAATTCAAGCAATTCTTCGTCGTCTACCAAGTCAACTTTGTTCATGAAGACGATAAGGTGTTTAACACCAACCTGACGTGAAAGAAGGATGTGCTCACGAGTTTGTGGCATTGGTCCGTCAGTTGAAGCTACTACAAGGATAGCACCGTCCATTTGAGCGGCACCAGTGATCATGTTTTTAACGTAGTCCGCGTGTCCTGGAGCGTCGATGTGAGCGTAGTGACGTTTTTCAGTTTCGTACTCAACGTGCGCAGTGTTGATTGTGATACCGCGTTCGCGTTCTTCTGGAGCAGCATCGATAGACGCATAGTCTTTAGGTTGGTTAACTGATGAAGGCAAGCGACGTGCCAAAACAGTTGTGATAGCTGCAGTTAGGGTAGTTTTACCGTGGTCAACGTGTCCGATAGTACCAATGTTAACGTGTGGTTTACTACGATCGTATTTTTCTTTTGCCATTTGAGTAAAAGCCTCCAATAAAATATATTTTATAGATAGACAGTAGGCAATACAGTCTAACTTTCCTTACTATTTTATCAAATTTCAGCTAAATTGCAAGTGTTTTACAACGTTTTTGTGAATTATTCTTGGTAAAAATTTAACTGAAAGTTCTATAATGAA
>NZ_VMKU01000156.1:0-7525 GCF_013276315.1 Streptococcus sp. 2741
CAAAACTGTGTTTTGAGCAACCTATGGCTAACTTCCTATGTTTGCTTTTTGATTTTTATTGAGTATAAAACACCATAAAAAAATGAACTTGGAATTTTCAAGTTCATTTTTTCTTATAGTCTATTTCCGACATTAATACGGTTAATGGCACGTTGCAGCGCAATCTTCGCACGACGTTCTTGGTCAATCAAGTGTTTGTCTTGTGCTTCTTCAATTGCACGTTCTGCACGAAGTTTGGCACGTTCTGCACGACTGATATCGATATCACGAGCACGTTCTGCAGAGTCAGCGACGATTGTGATCATATCATTGGCAATTTCAATAACACCGCCATTTACTGCAATCCAGTTCACGTGATCTTCGTCATCAATACGTTTCACCTTTACTTCATCAACTGCTAAAACCGCAATCATATTTTCATGTCGTGGCAAGATCCCCATCTCACCATCCAGAGTTCGAACCGATACATAGCTGGCATGGTGATCATAGACGAGACCATCTGGTGTCACGATCTGGACAGTTAACTGAGTCATAGATCACCTCTTAAAATCCCATTTTTTCAGCTTTTGCAATCACATCTTCGATAGAACCTACACCACGGAAGGCATCTTCTGGCAAGTGGTCGTATTTACCATCAAGGATTTCCTTAAAGCCACGTACCGTTTCAGTAACTGGAACATAAGAACCTGGCTGGCCAGTAAATTGTTCCGCAACGTTGAAGTTTTGTGACAAGAAGAACTGGATACGACGGGCACGAGCCACCAAGGTCTTTTCTTCATCAGAAAGCTCATCCATACCAAGGATAGCAATGATATCTTGCAATTCATGGTAACGTTGAAGGACACGTTTTACTTCTGCAGCAACTGCATAGTGCTCTTCTCCAACGATTTCAGGTGCCAAGGCACGTGAACTTGAAGCAAGTGGGTCAACGGCTGGGTAGATACCCAATTGTACCAACTTACGTTCCAAGTTTGTTGTTGAATCCAAGTGAGCGAAGGCTGTTGCTGGCGCTGGGTCAGTATAGTCATCCGCTGGCACATAGATAGCCTGGATAGAGGTTACAGACCCCTTCTTAGTTGATGTAATACGCTCTTGCAATTGACCCATTTCCGTAGCAAGGGTTGGTTGGTAACCAACGGCTGATGGCATACGACCCAAAAGGGCAGATACTTCTGAACCAGCCTGAGTGAAACGGAAGATATTATCAATAAAGAGAAGCACGTCTTGGCCTTCTACATCACGGAAGTATTCAGCGATTGTCAAACCAGTAAGGGCAACACGCATACGTGCTCCTGGTGGCTCATTCATCTGACCAAAGACCATGGCTGTTTTCTCAATAACGCCTGATTCTTTCATTTCCCAGTAAAGGTCATTCCCCTCACGAGTACGTTCCCCAACACCGGTAAATACTGAAATACCACCGTGTTCTTGGGCAATGTTGTGAATCAATTCTTGGATTAAGACGGTTTTACCAACTCCGGCACCACCGAAGAGTCCAACTTTACCACCTTTAAGGTAAGGGGCAAGAAGGTCGATAACCTTGATCCCTGTTTCAAGGATTTCAGAAGAGGTAGACAATTCATCAAAAGTTGGAGCTTTTTTATGAATTGGCTGACGCTCTGCGTCTTCTGTAAAAGGAGCTTCCAAGTCAATGGTATCTCCCAAAACGTTGAAGACACGTCCCAAAGTTTCTTTACCTACTGGTACAGAGATTGGACGACCTGTGTCCAATACTTCCATTCCACGAGTCAAACCATCTGTTGATTCCATGGCGATAGTACGAACCATACCATCTCCCAACTCTAAGGCTACTTCAAGGACGATTTTTGTTTTTCTTTCGTCATTTTTGTAGACGACAAGTGCATTGTTAATCTCAGGAAGTTTTTCCCCTGCTGCAAACAAGACGTCTACAACGGGACCGATAACCTGAGCAATTTTACCTGAACTCATCTCCTTCTCCTATTCTATATAAGATACTGTCGGTTCCTAGTTCAACTAGGTCCTAAGTTCATTTTCATACGAGCTGGACTAGAGCCTATTCTAAGGCACTAGCACCTGCTACGATTTCTGTAATTTCTTGTGTAATCGCCGCCTGTCTGGCACGGTTATACTGAATTGTCAAATCATTGATGACTTTCTTAGCATTATCAGTCGCTGTTTGCATGGCTGTCATACCAGCAGCATTCTCAGCTGTCTTGGCATCGATAATGGCACCGTAAATCATACTTTCTGCAAACTGAGGCAACAACTGCTCCAAAATTTCTTCTCGGCTGGTTTCCAATTCAAAAGTCAAGCTGTAGTCTTCATCCGCTTCATTTGGATCCAAGTCAACAATCGGAAGCATTTGTTCCACACGCATTTGACTGGTTAGCGTATTGACATGGTGGTTGTAGCAAACATAGAGTTCATCAAAGAGTTCATTTTGGTACATTTCAACAGTTTTTGAAATAATCTTACGAACTTGATCAAAGCTAGGCTGATCCGCCAAGCCACGTAATTCATAAAGTGGTTGAATACCACGAGCCTTAAAGAAATCAGCTCCCATTCCACCGATACAGATCATTTCAAAACCTGTACCGTCTGGGTGGTATTCTTCTTTCAACTCCATAACGGCTTTCAGAATAGAAGAATTATACCCTCCAACCAAACCGCGATCTGAAGTAATGACGATATAGCCTGTCTTCTTCACAGGACGGCTAATCAGCATGGGATTGGTTGAGCCACCAGCTCCATTACCATGAAGAATATCTGTCAAAAGTTTGCGAACTTTCTGAGCGTAAACTTGGAAGTTGCGAGCAGCTTCTTCAGAGCGACCTAGCTTAGCAGCTGATACCATTTGCATGGCATTAGTGATTTGACTCGTATTTTTTGTTGAGGCGATTTTTGTTTTAATATCATTTAGAGATACTGCCATCTGACACCTCTATTCTTATTGGAAGCTAGATTGATTGAGAAACTCTGTAATCGCAGCATCCAAGACTGCTTCTTCTGGCAAGTCTTTTGTATCACGAATGGTTTCCAAAATATCTGGATGTTGAGCGTCAAAGAAGGCATGGAACTCTTCCTCGAAACGAACAATATCATCTACTGGAACAGTATCCAAGAAACCATGTGTCAAAGCATAGAGAATGGTTACTTGTTTCTCAACAGGTAAGGGTTTGTGAACAGGTTGTTTCAAGACCTCAACGGTACGACGTCCACGGTTCAACTTAGCCTGTGTTGCTGCGTCCAAGTCAGAACCAAACTTAGTGAAAGCTTCCAACTCACGGTATGAAGCAAGGTCGATACGAAGTGTACCAGCAACCTTCTTCATGGCTTTGATTTGTGCAGAACCACCTACACGCGATACAGATGAACCCGCATCGATGGCTGGACGAATACCCGCATTGAAGAGACCATCACCAAGGAAGATTTGTCCATCAGTGATAGAAATCACGTTGGTTGCGATATAGGCAGAGATATCTCCTGCTTGTGTCTCGATAAATGGTAGAGCTGTAATTGATCCACCACCAAGTTCATCAGAAACTTTAGCTGAGCGCTCAAGCAAACGGCTGTGAAGGTAGAAGACATCTCCTGGGAAAGCTTCACGACCTGGAGGACGACGAAGCAAGAGTGACAGTTCACGATAAGCTACCGCTTGTTTTGATAGATCATCGTATACAATCAAAACATGCTTCCCTTGGTACATAAATTCTTCCGCCATGGCAACCCCAGTATAAGGAGCTAGGAAGAGCAATGGAGATGGTTGTGAAGCAGAGGCTGTCACAACGATTGTGTAGTCCAAGGCACCGTACTGACGAAGTGTTTCTACTTGCGTACGAACTGTTGATTCTTTTTGTCCAATTGCGACATAGATACAGATCATATCTTGATCTTTTTGGTTCAAGATTGTATCAATCGCAATGGTTGTTTTCCCTGTCTGACGGTCACCGATAATCAACTCACGTTGACCACGACCAATCGGTACAAGGGCGTCAATAGCTTTCAAACCAGTTTGCAATGGTTCTGAGACTGACTTACGTTGCATGACACCAGGAGCTGGCGCTTCTACTGGACGAGTTTTATCAGTGTGGATTTCTCCCAGACCGTCAACCGGACGACCAAGCGGATCCACAACACGACCAATCAGACTTTCACCTACTGGGACTTCCATGATTTTACCTGTACGGCGGATTGTATCGCCTTCACGAATATCTGTAAAGTCACCTAGGATGATAATACCAACGTCTGTTGACTCCAAGTTTTGAGCCATACCATAAGAGCCGTTTTCAAAGATCAACAACTCTCCACTCATGGCATTGTCAAGGCCATGAGCACGCGCGATACCGTCCCCGATATAGGTTACAACACCTGTTTCAGTCACATCAAAATTGGGTTTGAAATTTTCAATTTGTTGCTTAATTAAAGCGCTGATTTCTTGTGCGTTAATTGCCAAAAGAACACCACTTTCTATTTCAAATTTTCTTTAACAACTTTAAGTTGTTGTTTAATACTCACATCAATTGTCTTGTGATTGGCAAAAATAACAAAACCACCAATGAGACTTTCATCGATTTGTTCTTTTACACTCCTTACTTTCAGAGACATTTTCTTCTCAATCAAAGGGAGCAAACGACTCTTTTGTTCATCAGTTAGAGGATGAGCAGCAGTAATCGTCACTTCAAATCGATTTGTTTCTTTTTCAAGTCGGTCCAAGCAATCTACAAGCACATCATAAAAAAGATTTGCTCTGTGATTGTAGACCAGAACCTGGATAAAGTTTTGTAATAAAGGTGACACAGAGTCTTGGAAAAAAGCAATCGTTTTTTTCTTGTCAGACTCATCTACTGTCACTTTTTTTAAAAAAGAAGGTAAACCTGTTTCTTCAGCAACTTGCTTGATTTGAGTCAAGTCTGAAAAGATACGGGCTTCTTCTCCTTTTTCAAGTACCAATTGGACAAAAGGCATGCTGTATTTTTCAATTACCTTTACTGTTTTCTTGTCCATTAAGCTTCTCCTAGCTGATCGATATACTGATCAATGAGTTCTTTATGGGCATGACCGTCAAGGTTTTGTGAGATGATTTTACCAGCTAGGCTGATGGTCAAATCTGCTACCTCACCCTTAACGCTTTGTAAAGCTTCAGCTTTGTTTTGAGCAATTTCTTGGTTTGCTTTTTCTTTTAAGCGTCCTGCTTCTAGTTTAGCATCTGCTAAGATATTAGCCTTACTTTGCTCAGCTGTTTCCTTTGCATTTTCAATGATTGTCTTAGCTTCTTTACGGCTACCAGCCAATTCATCTTCGCGTTTTTGAGCCAATACTTCTGCTTTTTGACGGGCTTCTTCAGCTCTGTCAATATCTGAAGCAATTTTTTCAGCTCTTTCTTCGAAAATGCCTGTAATATTAGACCATGCAAATTTTTTAATCAAGACTAGCAAAAGAATAAAAGAGCCAGTGATTAAAATAAAATTACCAATCAATTCACCTACTGTTACGTGCATCAGTTACTCCTTTCTATTCCTCTTCAATATTAATCTTATTCCCTAAATACACAGATGTCAAAAGAGTAAAGACATAAGCTTGGATGCAGGAAATAAAGACAGAAAATGCAGTCCAAGCCAAATTAGCTCCAAAGGCTACTGGATACCAATAAATAGCTTGGTGGGAAAGAAGAAGTAACAAACTCGTCATGACCTCTCCTGCAAAGATATTCCCAAAAATCCGCAAAGCCAAAGATAAGAAGTTTGTAAATTCTTCCAAGATATTCATCGGTATGACAAAAACAGGACTCATAAAAGATTTTATACTTTTTTTAAATCCACGACGACGAACGCTTTCTATATGTGTCAACAAAATGACAAGAAAAGATAAGGTTAAGTCATACTGTAAATTAGCGGTTGGCGAACTCCACCAGTTAGTCCCATCGATCGTTTGAAGCTTTGTCATTAAGCCAAGGTTATTGGCAATCACCATGAAAAGAAATAAACAAAGGAAAAAGAGTGAGTAATCTTTCATGTAGCGCGAACCAATGTTAGGTTCTGTAAATCCAATAACAAAGTCATAGACATACTCAAGTACATTTTGCTTTCCTTTGGGTTTCAAGGTCATATTGCGGCTTGCCCAATAAATAAAGACAAAAATAACTCCCACAATCAACAAGGTCATGGCTAACATAGTCAGATTGAAGATAACAGGACCAATAGAGATGATTGGATTAATACTTTCTTCCATCTAAAATCCTCCCTTTTCTTCTCGTTCCATGTATTTATTTGATAATAAATGAGAAGACAAGAGTTACAAAGAAAGTTCCTTCAATAAAGGCAACACCTAAAAACATCAAACTACGAAACTCAGAAAGCATATCTGGTTGGCGTGCTACTGATTTAAACAGTCCATTCATCAATAAACCTTCACCGACAGATACGCCCATACAGGCAATACATAAGCCTAAAAATGTTAAATTCATAACGAATTCTCCTTTAAAATAAAATTTACTTACTTAGTGTAGTCCTAAAATTTAAATTTGTCAACTTTTAACCGCTATTGGAAGCGTTTAATAAAAATTATTTCCATTTTCTTTCGGATTTCACTCTATTCTGAAAAACTCGAGAGGGGAATCTCGGATTAATGTCAATTTAAAAAGATAGAGAGTTTTTAGTTTAAATAAATTGTTTTAAGATATCAACCACATCACTTCTTTTCTTAACCCGATAAGCCTTGATTCCCAATTTCTCAGCTGCCATTGCATTGTACCCAATATTGCCCAGAAAGACACAATTTCTAGGTTATAACTGGTATTTATCGATAGTTACTCATATACATCAGTCCACCTCCATACTTATGTGCGAGCCTCTCTTTGTATTATACCTCCATACTCACCTTACAGATTCTTTTGCTAATAATATCTTTGCCCAATGTAGGGATAGTCTTGTAACCTAAAGACTTCCTTGTAGCCATACCTTTTATAAAAATCAAGAGCTTGAAACTGGTAGGTATTGACAAAGGCAAAACGACAGTTTCGATTCTTAGCTTCAGTTTCTGCTTGCTGCAATAGTTTTGAACCGATTCCTTGCCCTCTCAGTTCCTCTTTTACAAATAAATACTCGATTTCTAGCCAATTTCTAAAAGTCTCTACTATCAAACCTGCCAGGAGATTGCCCTTTTCATCTTCGACATAAAGATTAAGTGGCTCACTTTCAGCTTCCTCTCTTTTTGAACGGTTATAAACACGAATCAGATTCCCTATTTCTTGCGATTTATGTGATTCCTTATTTTTCAATCTAAAGTATAGTGAAATAAAATAAAACATGCGCAAATCGATTAAGGAATTTAATCTAATTTCTAACAATGTCTTAGAAACCAAAGTATACTATTTTAACTTCAATGCACTATACATCTAATACTCAATGAAAATCAAAGAGCAAAATAGGAAACTAGCCACAGGTTGCTCAAAGCATGGTTTTGAGGTTGTAGATAGAACTGACGAAGTCAGCTCATACTAAACTAAAATTAAAAAGCATTATATAGTAGTAATATGAAATCAACT
>NZ_VMKU01000157.1:0-6787 GCF_013276315.1 Streptococcus sp. 2741
TTCTCTAGTCTGGAGATTTTTCAATATACTTCGTTATTGGGCGGTTACGTTTATCTTAATTATATATACTCTTAAAACCCAAGGGGTAAAAATCCCCCCTTACAATCCTACCATTTCATCAAGCCAGCTAGAGAAATTGTCTTCCTTTGTATCTTCCTCATTCCATTCAAAATCTTCCAAGTATGTTCTATTAGTGATTAGTTTGACACGTTTGTTTTGGTATTGGGGATCTAAATAGAATAGGGGGTCTCTTCACTATACAAGTTAGCGAGGACCCGAACTCTTTTCCTATACTCTACTCGTTTTATTGGACCACTTTTTGAGACAATTCTAGTGTATATGTTTTATACAATTGATGGCAAGTTTGATTCTCTCCTATTTTAATCAAGGAAACACAAGGTAAGACAAGTCCTGACCAGATAGACTCTAGTATTTCCTCACGATTTGAATGTTCTTCTAACTTGGCAACAATCTGAGGAGCCATCTTATAGTAGGATTCAATTTCCTCCTGACCACCATCTTTAAAAGCTAGATAAGAATCCCTGAATTTTCGCAAAGTCATCAATTCATCACAGTCATCTGCCAATCCCTTGTAAGTTACAGCTGCTTCTGTCAAATAACAACCTCTTTGTTCAATCTGATAGTAAGCATCTGGTTCACCAAAAAATCCAGTTCTAGAGTGCACATATCTCTCTGCATCACTCCTACGTTGAAAAACAGCTACTTCTCTTCCCTTACGATATACAATAAATTCCATTTCTTTTACCTCCCTATCTTACAATATTTAATAATTCCTCATAACTTGAAACCACATCATAGATGTGCTGATCATTAATCAATCCAGCTTGAGCTAACGCTTTAAAATGAGCACGCGCACAGGAAATTTTTGCTTGCTCAGCTTGTTTTAATTGAAGACTAGACATAGAGCCTTTTGTTTCTGCAACAAAATAGATATACTTGACACTACCTTCACGGAAGGCGATTGCCCAGTCAGGGTTATAGTTTCCAAGTGGAGTCGCAATACTGAACTTCCCTGGTAACTTCACATAAACACGAACATCCTCGTATTGTTCCAAAGATTCTTTAAACGTCTTCTCCGTATTTGAATCAACTTTTACAAAATTGTAAATCCCTTTTTTGGATTCAAGTAAGTGATCATCTGATCTGTTAGCAGTTTCAGGATTGTCATAAAACAAGTCCATATCATACTCTTCATTTAACACATTATACTGGATATGCTTGATAATTTGACTCGCTTTTTGTTCATTAATGAGCTTTGAAACCTTAAGAATAAACTCTTCAGGATTTTGTTTAAACTTGTCAAATTGGTAGACATAGATTTTACTTAATATTTCCGCAACCAATTTACGAGTTAAACCAGTCTGTTCAGCAATTTCCCCTAGTAAATCATATTTGGTCATAATCTGCGAATCCGTTAGATATTCTTGCTGACGATCATTCTCAGCTACTGTGAGATGGAGACCTTCTTCCTTACTCATCTCAGTAGCGCTTGCTTGAGTTATATGAAAGCTTGGTTTGCTAACGACTAATTTCTCATTGATATAGTCAACCGAATGTTTTACCAATTCCGCATCATCAAACTCTACTTGGTAACTCGTCTTACGATTGATTTGCTTCCAGAGATTTAAAAATTCTTTTCGGGCAATATTTTCTTGATTGACCTCATTTGAGAATTGAATTACCGCATTATTGGCATTTTCAATTTCATACTGTCCAGCATGATAAACGCTCTCCAATATCTCTACCAGCTTATCCTCATAACCTGCTAGTGTTTCAGACAGTTGTAACTGATGATTTTCTTTTGTAGTAAAATATTCTGCAGTCAATTGCCCTTCACGGTCTATATAGCCTTGTCGAATCAAATCAAAATGAATCGAATCTGCTTGTTCCTTGGTAATTCGTATTGTTTGACCTTCTTGATTCGTTAGAACTTTATTCGTAAAGAGAGTAACATCCACTTTTACAGGACGTTCTGCTAAGAGTTCTTTGATTTCTTCTTGTAGACTTCGAGCAAATTGATCATAACTTTCATTTGCAATTACTGTCAGTTTATTGATTTCATGAACATCATTTCCTAAGAGTTCAAAATCCTGACGAATTCCGTTTTGGTCAACTGCTAAACGCATACCACGACCGATTTCTTGACGTTTTCGAGTCTCTGCTGAAGATTGCTTCAGCGTACAGATTTGAAAGACATTAGGATTATCCCATCCCTCTTTTAGAGCTGAGTGAGAAAAGAGGAAACGAACTGGCTCTTCAAAGCTCAATAAACGCTCCTTGTCCTTCATAATCAAGTCATAGGCATCAATGTCATTTGAAAGATTATTTTTCTTTTCACTGGCAGATTTATAGTCCACAAAAATGGTCTTATCTGACTTCTTCACTTTATCTACCGAAAAGTAACCGGCATGAACTGAATTTCCTTCAAGATTAGCCTCCAAATATCGACGATAAGGAGTTGGTTCCTGTGTTTGGATAAACTGGTTTACTTGATTTCGATATTCTTCTTCAAAAATCTGAGCATATTCACCATTATAGGCATCATTATGTTCATCATATTGTTTATACTTGGCCACTTCATCGATGAAAAATAGGGATAATACTTTAATTCTTCGATTGTACAGTTTACTTTCTTTTTCGAGATGACTTTTTATAGTTTCTCGGATTTGAATTCTTCTGATGCTCGACTCATCCACTTCCCCTATCACTTCACCAACATGAAGTTCTTGCGTCACGCCAACTTGAAGTTTGTTCTCCCTTGCATCAAAGTGACTAAGGGTCATTCCTTTATAAGCAGATAAATTCCCTGATTCAGCGTATAAATCAAAGGGTTCTTCCACTACCTTCAATTTCCTTTTGACACCTGACTGCGTTTTTACTTCAAACTCAATTTTTGCTTTGGGGGCTCCTGTTTTTTGTGGAATGATTTCTTGTAGATATAGATATCCTTGTGTCCCGGTCGTCCCAGTTTGCTCAATAGCCTTAACTGCAATCTTCTTCACTAATTTTTGATTGTAAGCATCCATGGCATCCAATCTATAAACCATATCATGCTTTTCCTTATGAGTAGCCGAATAACGTAATGTAAATAATGGCTTGAAATCTTTTAGTCTTTCCTTTGTCTGTTTCCCTTCAACAGACTGAGGTTCATCAATAATCATAATCGGATTCATAGCTGCCAAGACGTCAATTGGACGACGCCAACGGAAACTTTCCTGTTCAGAATGAATCCGTCGCGCATCTTTGCCTTTCGCATTAAAAGCTTGAGAGTTGATGACCATAATTTGAAGGTCTGACGAATTGGTAAAACTATCCAAATCACCTAAACGTGAAGAATCGTAGACAAAATAGCGTGGTTGTTTGCCATACTCCATCTGAAAGTGGCTTGACATAATTTGTAATGACTTGAGAACCCCTTCACGAATGGCTACACTTGGAACGACAATGACAAATTTAAGCCAGCCATACCGTTTATTTAACTCCATAATTGTACGGATGTAAGTATAGGTCTTCCCTGTTCCCGTCTCCATCTCTATTGAAAAATTATATGCTTCTCGTCCAGCAATCATATCAATCGATAGTTTATCAGAAGGACGCAAACCATAACGAGTTTGCATGGCATGAACATTTTCTCGTATACTTGCTTGACTCAATTGAATCGGTGCATTTCGATAAGCATCTAAAACTAAATCTACCTCATCTGACTTGAGACGACCTGGATCCGCCATATACCGAACTCCAGTATGTTTAGCTTGTCCTTGAAATAAATCCGCAATGGCACTAACCGCATCCAACTGGAATTGTTGTTTTTTAAATTGTAGTTTCATAATTTATTTTCTTCTTTATAATTTATTACTTTTAAGATAAAACCAAATACCAGATAAGAACTAATGGAATCAATAAATATTGAAACCAAATAATGATTTTATTCCAACTAAAATCATGTCTCTTGATAAATTTCTCAATATAAATAAAGGCATTTTTCAGCCAACACTTTTTCTTATCATCTTCACTTGTCTCATCTATTACTTTAGATTCCTTATCAGATTGCGAATCTCCTTGACCATATTTTCTCACCTGATACTTTTTAGCACACTTGTGATCATAATATGAATGATTTTCATTTCCCCGTAAACTAATTTGATACCTTGACATTATCTGTTGATACTTATTAATTTTTTCATCATCACTAAGTGATTTTTGGAAAATAATTGATTTTAATTCAAGTAAAAAGTCTTCTAATTCTAACTGATGATAGTGTAGTTTCAAAGCTCTCTCATTATAATTCAACTTTACAACAAAATTCTGGACAAGTAAAGAGTATATGGAAAACAAAGCAGATAAAGCTAATCTATCTTTATTTTCAGGTTTTATTAACGAATACACTAATAAACCCGTTGACATTATACTCATTGCTAAAAAGATCAATTCCCATTTTTCAGCATATTCGTACAATCTTTTACTCGTATTAATCCTAGCTGAACGCACAATATCTATCGAATTGCATTTTAAGTTAATCTCATAGTCTATATCTCTATCTTTAAAATCAAGAATTTCGCTCACATTACACCACCTTCACTTTCGTATGTGGTGACAATTCTTTGAAGATTTCACTTACGTTAATCTTATCTGCTGAATTGGCAAATGAGCTATCACGGAAAACAGCACGGAGTGGTTGTGCTTGAGCGATGTGACGGATAACTTCTTCTGATATTTCATCTTCAAAACAAGCCATGAGTGAGCCTTGATCTACATCATAGATTTCTGCTCCTGCTACTTTCTCCAAATCAATGGTTAGTGACAGTTCCATACCCCATGTCAGCATCACTTGGAAAAGTAAGTCGAGGCCAGTACGTCCTTCCTTGATATTGGATACACTATCAAAGAGTTCTCCTTGAATAAATTGATCCGGTCTAGCTGAAACATCCTTAAAGTTAGAAGAATCTAACTTATAAGCTTTAAAACCAAAGTCCTGCTTGCCAACCAACTCTGGATGCTCCTCCTGAATCTTTGCAGCAGCACGACGAATCCGCTCCCGAGAAATCTGGTCAATAGTTTCATAACCTGCTTCTTTAGCAACAGACTTATCAGCTACTTCCTCATCCAACGTACACAGGATAAACTTACGATTTCCACCATCTTCAGCATTCAGTTGCATGACTGCATCAGCTGTAGTACCAGAACCACCGAAGAAGTCGAGAATTACAGAATCTTGCTTACTAGAATATTTAAGCAAGTCTTTTACAAATAGTACTGGTTTAGGAAAATCAAAAAACTTCTTATTTTCAAATACTTTATTAAGTTCAGGAGTTGCATTAAAATTTGAAAATTCTTTAGTAATATAGTCCAACGTTGTATAAGGATTTGAAGGAACTACAGGATTATCATTATTATCACGATATTCATAAGATTTAGCATATACTTTCCATCGTTCACCTTGTTTTTTAAAAACTAAATAATCATTTTCTAATCCCCATTTAACTTTTTCTTTAGACCATCTGAATATTTTACTTTTATCATGAAAACCTTCACCTGGCCAAATTTCAGTCCCATCTGGTGCAGTTATAGGATAATTCAGACTATCTGAGTATTGAAGGCTCCCCTTGTCTAATTGTGAGATATAGTATCTACCTCTAGAATTTATAAACTCGTCTTCTAAAGGATATAATTTTAATCGTTCCTTCTCACTTTTTTCTCTTCTATTGAGCGTCAAATTATCAAAGTTTTTGGAATACGTTAATAAGTATTCATGATAAACCGAAGCGGTAGTTGAGTCTTGTTTTCCTGAATTTATAGTTCTTCTAACAAAAGTTGCTACAAAATTCTCTTCCCCAAATATCTCATCACAAATAGCTTTCAGATTAGCTTGTTCATTATCATCAATAGAGATAAAGATAACACCTGAATCTTTGAGGAGATTTCTTGCTAAGCGCAGGCGTGGATACATCATATTGAGCCAGTCTGAGTGATAACGGGCCGAAGTTTTTTCATTTTTTGTGAGCCCAATTACTTGGCGTCCTTCTTCATCCAAAAGTTCCATCTCTTCCTTCAACTCTTCGTCTGTTTTTTGGAACTTATCAGAGTATACAAAGTCTTTCCCTGTATTATAGGGTGGATCGATATAAATCATATCGATTTTTCCTAGATAGGATTCTTGTAAGATTTTCAAGACTTCTAAATTATCCCCAGTAATAAAGACATTTTCACTGTTTTCAAAGTCAACACTTTCATCAAGATCTGGTCTTAGGGTTTTGGTAGTTGGTCGCCCAGCTTCTGCAATAGCTTCACGCTTTCCAACCCAAGTAAACTCATAGGATTCTCGACCATCCACAATTTCCTCTGATAAAAACTGTTTAAGCTTCTCAAAGTCAATCGCAGAACGTAATCTGCCGTATTCATCCCTCTTTTCCGTCAGAACTTCAGGAAAAAGTTGACCAATTTTTGAAATATTATCTGTAAAAACATCTTTTGAAGTGAGAGTTAATTTCTCAAGTCCAGAGTTTTCACCTGTGTGCTGTGCTGTGCTGTGCTCATGGTAGTATCCTTTCTTAGCTTTGTCAAGCTTTTGTAATTTTAATTTTATAAAAAATTAAGTTGGCTTATCCTATCTTTGTAATACTTCATTTTTAATACATTACAGCTTCATTCTATCAAAAATAGGGGTTGAAATCAAAAGAGTTCTCTAATCTCAATTTCTGATTTTTCTTTATATTTATACTCTTCAAAAATCTCTTCAAACCACATCAACGTCGCCTTACCGTATATA
>NZ_VMKU01000158.1:0-2237 GCF_013276315.1 Streptococcus sp. 2741
ATTATCCCCTACTCGATTATGATATAATAGTTCTATGAGATTAGATAAATTTTTAGTTGCCTGTGCGGTGGGAAGTCGGACTGAGGTCAAAAACTTGCTCAAGGCTGGGCGCGTGACTGTAAATGGTAAAAAAGAAAAATCAGCTAAATTGCAGATTGATGAAGAAAGAGATGAGATTCGCTTTGATGGGCAAGTGTTGGAGTATGAGGAGTTTGTCTACTATATGATGAACAAGCCCCAAGGAGTTATCTCAGCGACTGAGGATCCCAAGCACAGAACCGTTCTGGACTTGTTGGATGATATTGCTCGGAGCAAGGAAGTTTTCCCAGTAGGGCGCTTGGATATCGATACGCATGGACTCCTGCTCCTGACCAATGACGGTCAGCTTGCCCATGCTCTTCTTTCACCCAAGCGTCATGTGGATAAGACCTATCTGGCTCAGGTCAAGGGAATTATGACACAAGAAGATGTGGAGATATTTGCCAAGGGTATTCCTCTCAAAGACTTTACTTGTCAACCCGCTAGACTGGAGATTCTTTCCACAGATGCAGAAAAGAATCAGAGCCAAATCCGTGTGACTATTGCAGAAGGAAAGTTTCATCAGGTCAAGCGTATGGTGGGCTACTGTGGCAAGGAAGTGGTGGACTTGCAACGATTGACTATGGGAACTTTAGTATTAGATGAGAACCTGGAACGAGGGGAATGGCGTCGCTTGACCAAGGAAGACTTAGAAATTCTCCTTGCTAGTATTGCTTAATTTGATTTATATTTGAAAAAGGTGAGGAAGAATGTCCTTGCCTTTTATGTTTTTTAGTTGCTTCCTTTGTGAAAAGAGTTATAATAGACTGTAGAATAAAAGGAGGAATCTATGAACGCGATTCAAGAATCATTTACTGATAAACTATTTGCCAACTATGAAGCAAATGTAAAATACCAAGCGATTGAAAATGCTGCTAGCCACAACGGAATTTTTGCAGCTCTGGAACGTCGCCAAAGCCATGTAGACAACACACCTGTTTTCTCATTGGATTTAACCAAGGACAAGGTCACTAACCAGAAATCGTCTGGTCGTTGCTGGATGTTTGCGGCTCTCAACACTTTTCGCCACAAACTCATCTCGCAATACAAATTGGAGAACTTTGAGTTGTCACAAGCCCACACTTTCTTCTGGGACAAGTATGAGAAATCAAACTGGTTCTTGGAGCAAGTCATTGCGACTGCAGACCAAGAATTGACGAGCCGTAAGGTTAGCTTCTTACTCCAAATACCACAACAAGATGGTGGTCAATGGGATATGGTCGTTTCCCTCTTTGAAAAATACGGTGTCGTGCCTAAGTCAGTTTATCCTGAGTCTGTTTCATCTAGTAGCAGCCGTGAGCTAAATGCAATCCTTAACAAATTGCTGCGCCAAGATGCTCAAATCTTGCGTGACTTACTAGCTTCTGGCGCAGACCAAGCGACTGTTCAAGCTAAGAAAGAAGACCTCTTGCAAGAGATCTTTAACTTCCTTGCCATGTCACTAGGACTACCACCACGTAAATTTGACTTTGCTTATCGTGATAAGGATAATAACTACCAAAGCGAAAAAGGTATTACTCCACAGGAATTTTACAAGAAATATGTCAATCTTCCTTTAGAAGACTACGTTTCTGTTATCAATGCTCCAACTGCTGATAAACCATACGGTAAATCTTACACAGTTGAGATGTTGGGAAATGTCGTTGGTAGCCGTGCGGTTCGTTACATCAACGTTCCAATGGAGCGCTTGAAAGAATTGGCGATTGCCCAAATGCAAGCAGGTGAGACTGTTTGGTTTGGTTCTGATGTTGGCCAGCTCAGCAACCGCAAAGCTGGAATCCTTGCGACAGATGTTTATGACTTTGAATCAAGCATGGACATTAAACTTACTCAAGACAAGGCTGGACGTTTGGACTATAGCGAAAGCTTGATGACCCACGCCATGGTCTTGACAGGTGTTGACTTGGACGAAAATGGTAAATCAACCAAGTGGAAGGTTGAAAACTCATGGGGAGACAAGGTCGGTACAGATGGTTACTTTGTTGCCTCAGACGCTTGGATGGACGAATACACATACCAAATCGTTGTTCGTAAGGAATTGCTGACAGCAGAAGAACAAGCTGCCTATGGAGCAGAACCAATCGTACTTGCACCTTGGGATCCAATGGGAGCCTTGGCAGAATAATACTCTTCGAAAATCAAATTCAAACCACGTCAGC
>NZ_VMKU01000159.1:0-4760 GCF_013276315.1 Streptococcus sp. 2741
TTCGAGTACAATCACAAAAGAAGTCCAATGGTCTTGATGTTGGGAAGGCTGATTAGTTGATTAAATGATGAAAATACTATTAACTATATAGTATTTCTGTTTTATCTAATTTTTAATTAGAAAGAAGGGATTCCGATGTACTAGGGTATGATTTGTTGATATTTCTAAATGCAGTCATTGTTATTGTTAGATTTTAAGTGAAAGAAATGAGGGCTTTACGATGAAGAAAAGCATAAAAAAAATAATTACAACATCTTTACTTGCACTGACTTTAGCTGGTGCAGGTGGTTCGATTGTTTCAGCTGCAACAGTTTGGTATAAAGGTACTGCAGTTTATTGGGATTATGGTCGTACTGCTGGCCTTTGGAGCTATTCAAATGTTCAGTCTAGTGTTTACGAACACTCAGCAACTGCTAACGGGGCATTCTCAGGCTGGCAATCACCTGGAGTAGAAGCACGTGTTTCTAAATTCATCGGAACTGCTACAGCTGAATGTTACTGGAATTGTAGGTAAGTACCTATGACATACAAAAACATGTTATTAGGTAAAATGAAATACTTAATCCTGTTTTTGATTGCCATCCAGAGTGTCTTACTTGCTCTGGTGGCAATTTTTTTAGCAGGTTTACAGTATCAACAGTCATGGCAGAGTTATAATCATCATTCCGAAACTGTAACAGTTTATCTTCAGAAGTTAACAGAAGAGCAATCACAAGATGTATTTAATTATTTTTTAGAACAGAGTGACTTGTCCATATGGACAAAACGTTCTGAAAGTAGTGATACAGGAGAAGGTCTAAATAGGATTTATATAGACATCCTTGGCAGCTCTGCTGGTTTTTCAGATTTTGAAAGTACGGGTAAAATAGTAGTCTCACAACAACAATTTGCAGATTTATTATTTCATAGTGATAATAGTATGACTATTGGACTTGACAAAGGCTCAAATAATATGCTTTACGAGCTTCCAGATTTATTATTTAGCACACCTGTAGTCATTGAACGATTAGATTATACTTTTCAAAACACTAATACGATCAATGGGATATACCATATCAATGGTCTCCACGATGCTGTCTCAAGAGATAACTTTCTGTTGCATCTTTCAAAGATGTCAGGTATTTCTGTTGAGGATTTGACAAAAGAAAGTTTTGGAAGTAGTACTGATCAGGGAATTTGGGGAATAATACTTGCTATCAGCATCTTAGTAAATGCCTTCATTTTACTGATTCTATTCTTAATCTGTGTTCTTCAATCCTTTAAACATTTCGGAACATTGATTCTTTTAGGATGGGATAGAAAAGAATTATGGTCTGCTTTTTTCAAAAATTCTCTACTATTTTCAATCTACATTATTCCAATTATCTCTTTATGTAGTTGGTTGTTGTCAGGCTGGTCTAGTTTTGGTTTATCATCGTTTATTCTAGTTTTTGCTGGAGTCAGCCTCTCAGTCTTGTTGCTACTATTGATATTCATTATTCCAACGATTATTGTTTATTCGGTTTCTCCATTAGCCGCAATTCATAAACGATTACCAATGAAGCCTTTAATGGTAACCTGCTTGTTATTCTATACCTTGGTAGCTGGTTTGTTAATCGCAGTCAGTTACTCTTTAGATGCTCCAACGAATCAGTTTATTGATAATATGAAAGTATCTAGGGAGTGGAAAAATGTTGAAGATATGTACGTTATCTCCAGCTTTGTTGAGGGAGATGATGTAGGTACATATGCAGGAACTACAAATTCCCTTGAGCGTAGTATGTATAACTTTTACCAGCGTATATCTGAGCTTCCAGGTGTCTATATTGCCCAAGGAAAATTTCTTAATCAGGAGTACCTTGATGCAGTCTATGGGACATACCAACATGTCCCTAAAAAACCATTTTGGTATTTGAAATTCTCCTATAATTACCTGCAAGAGTTAGGTATTCCCCTAAGTGATGAGGAGTTGCTAGAGATGAGGAATGGTACTCGACTTTATCTTCTACCTAACACGCTCAATACAGAAGAACTTGAGGCGATGAAGGCTTATTTACAGGAAAGTGTCACTGTAAAACCGGGAGATTTACAAACTAATTTCACAGAAAATCCGAAATTTATGTTCAAGGTTTACCAACCGTCTCGACCAATATTTACTTGGTCAGATTCCATTTCTTATGGTACAACTAGTGAGAATCCAGTTATTTTTGTCTCAACACCAGAGAATCTATATTTCATGGAGTCGGCAAACTTAGTTGTCAGCGGCTATAATGGTCTTTTGAAGATTCGTGATAGGGAAACAATGGAACAGGTAGTGTCCGTTTTAGAAACAGAATTTCCAGATTTAACGGATAATCGGTTGAGTTTTACAACTGTCAAGAACTTTATCAATGGTCTTCAAAAAGATCTGAGTTATACATTTTATCTTTTCGGCACGATTATAGCGATTATCATCATTACGATGATGGCTATTTTCTGGAGTTTTGTCTTAATGTACCGCTTGTTATTTGAAGAAAAATTGTATGTTCAATACTTTATGGGATTCTCACCATGGAAAAGATATATTGGTGTGGTTTCTCTCATTATTAGTTTTTCTGTGATGGAACTAATCGTTTCTATCTTGGTGGGTTCTAAGTTGGGAATAGTCATGACACTAGCTACATTTGCTTTTCAGATAATGCTTCTTTACTTCAGTTTGTTCCGTAAAGAAGGAGAGAGTATCATACAATCATTTAAGGAGTAATCTCATGTCTAGAATTTCAGTACAAAATGTATCAAAACAATTTGGTTCAAGAGAAATTTTCAAAGACTTAAGCTTTGATATTGAGGAAAATGAATTTGTAGCTTTAGTAGGACCTTCTGGTTCTGGAAAATCGACTATCCTCAATATGATTGGACTATTGGATACTGTTGACAGTGGTAAAATCCTAATCAACGGAAAAGTTTTGCCTAAGGTAAATTCGCAATCAGCAGTTCATTATCGAAGGAATGTCATCAACTATCTTTTTCAATCCAATGCACTCATTTCTACATCTAGTGTGAAAGATAACCTGATGCTTGCCATGACTTTTTCGAATTTCTCTAGACAGGAGAAAGAGCAGAGAATCAAGGAAACGCTAGAATTTGTTGGTCTACAAAATCGGTTAAATAGTAAAGTCAATGAATTATCGGGAGGTGAACAGCAGAGAATTGCGATTGTGAGAGCTATTTTAAAGCCCGGAGATATTGTCCTAGCAGATGAACCAACCGGATCGTTAGATCCTGAAATGTCTCAAAAAGCATTCGATTTGATTCGAACTTTGAGAGATCAATTTGGTAAAACAATTTTGATTGTTACGCATAACATGGAGCAAGCACGGCAATGTGATAGGATCATTTCACTGGAGTAGGTTCTTGTAAATTAACTCAACCATTATTAGCACTTGATACGGTTACTTCTATCAATAGTTTAGTAAGCTTGTTAGTTTATAGAGGGCAGGGGTATTTCTGCCCTCTGTTTTAGAATAAGGAATGCACTATGAAAAAATTATTTATACTCATATCCAACCTGCTTGCTAGTTTGTTCTTTGTTTGGGTATTTACCATTTGGACTGATACATATGTCTCCCGTTACTACCCCAACGTTGTTGTACGTGATTCTTCCCCTGAAACAACTTTTCAGCATATTGCTACACGCTTGGAAAAACTAGCAGAAGAAACGGATAGCTTTATTGCGATTCAACACCAAGATCCTAACTCAGAAGGTACTACAGTTTTTTCTTATACGACCTTTGGGGACGGAAAGTTGCCTGATGGGCTTCAGGAAAAAAACTAGAAGATACTCAAAGTAGTAGTGTTGAAACAAACTATTTTGTATTCGGTGGACACCTAGATATTCACTTGCTAAGGGAGGAGCTAAGTCAACTTGGCTTGACTAACATGCACCTGACAATTCCATCTAAACTATCTACGTTAATGGCTATCTTTAGTAACGGATTTCAGTTAATCAGTCTATTGATTTTCATCTTAACCTTTGTAGCACTGACTTTAATTAGTCAAATTAGCCAATTACGGTCGTCGGGCATTCGCCTCATTTCAGGAGAGAAACGGTGGTCCATTTTCCTTAGACCAGTTGGTGAGGATTTGAAAGGGATAGCTGTTGGTTTCAGTTTAGCTGGCTTGCTCGCCATTCTTATGCAAAAAATTCTGTCGCTTCCAACGCAATCCCTAATGACCATAGGAGAAGGCTTGCTCAGTTATAATCTCATCTTGTTGTCGATCTCCCTGTTTTTCGCTCAACTCTTCGCAGTTGGGATAAAAAAGATACACCTGATGCAGATTATAAAAGGGCAAGTGCCTGTCAGAGGAATCATTAGTTTGATTTTAATCGGTCAACTATTAGCGATTATTATTGTAACGCTGGGAATAGGGAGTAGCTTAAAGTATTCCCAAGCCTGGCAACAGCATCGGATTGGACAAGAGGCTTGGAGCCAGGAAAGGCAACTGATTACCCTATCAATCAGCCGTGAAGGAACGAGTCCTGGTTTTGATGAACAAGCTCAAAGGAAACTCAGAACTTGGTATCAATTGATGGATCTGGCTGTTTCAGAACAAAAGGCTTTCTTATCTAGACACCAGTTAATTGACCGTACTTTGCAAAATGGCATGGCTTCCTCCAAAAACTTTATAACCTCTACAGAATGGCACGATTACAACCCGAATGGCAATGTCCTTATCGTCACACCGCAATACTTGGAGCGTCAAAACATTCCTGTAGATACAACGTAACCGCCCAATAACGA
>NZ_VMKU01000016.1:0-34322 GCF_013276315.1 Streptococcus sp. 2741
TTTCCGGCTCTTTGTCAACTGTAGTGGGTTGAAGTCAGCTAAGCACGAGAAAGGACAAATTTCGTCCTTTCTTTTTTGATGTTCAGAGCGATAAAAATCCGTTTTTTGAAGTTTTCAAAGTTCCGAAATCCAAAGGCATTTCGTTTGATAAGCTTAATGAGATTATTGGTCGCTTCCAGTTTGGCGTTAGAATAGTGTAGTTGAAGGGCGTTGACAATCTTTTCTTTATCTTTGAGGAAAGTTTTAAAGACAGTCTGAAAAATAGGATGAACCTGCTTAAGATTGTCCTCAATAAGTCCGAAAAATGTCTCTGGTTCCTTATTCTGGAAGTGAAAAAGCAAGAGCTGATAGAGATTGTAGTGGTGTTTTAAGTCTTCTGAATAGCTCAAAAGCTTGTCAAGAATCTCTTTATTGGTTAAGTGCATACGAAAAGTAGGGCGATAAAAACGTTTATCGCTGAGTTTACGACTATCCTGTTGAATGAGTTTCCAGTAGCGCTTGATAGCCTTGTATTCATGGGATTTTCGATGAAACTGATTCATGATTTGGACATGCACACGACTCATAGCACGGTTAAGATGTTGTACAATGTGAAAGCGATACAACACGATTTTAGCATTCGGGAGTGAAACAGTCTGGGAGACTGTTTCAGCCTGAGCCTAGAAATTTGAAAGCGAATCTGTTTAGCTAAGTCATAGTAAGGACTAAACATATCCATAGTAATAATTTTCACTCGACATCGGACAGCTCTATCGTAGCGAAGAAAGTGATTTCGAATGATAGCTTGTGTTCTTCCCTCAAGAACAGTGATGATATTGAGATTGTTAAAATCTTGCGCAATGAAGCTCATCTCCATCTCCCGATTGAAACAGTCACTCCCTGGACTGTTTCAACGTCCCAAGACATAATCTTAGGCAGATTTCTAAAATTACACTCAAAGTGGAAGTCATTGAGCTTTCGAATGACAGTTGAAGTTGAGATGGAAAGCTGATGGTCAATATCAGTCATAGAAATCTTTTCAATTAACTTTTGAGCAATTTTTTGATTGATGATACGAGGGATTTGGTGATTCTTCTTGACGATAGAAGTTTCAGCGACCATCATTTTTGAACAGTGATAGCACTTGAATCGACGCTTTCTAAGTAGAATTCTAGTAGGCATACCAGTCGTTTCGAGGTAAGGAATTTTCGACGGTTTTTGAAAGTCATATTTCTTCATTTGACTTCCGCACTTAGGACAAGATGGAGCTTCATAGTCCAGTTTGGCGATGATTTCCTTGTGTGTATCCTTATTGATGATATCCATAAATTGGATATTAGGGTCTTTAATGTCAAGGAGTTTTGTGATAAAATGTAATTGTTCCATATGATTCTTTCTAATGAGTTGTTTTGTCGCTTTTCATTATAGGTCATATGGGACTTTTTTTCTACACAAAAATAGGCTCCATAATATCTATAGGGGATTTACCCACTACAAATATTATAGAGCCAGAATATACAACTGATGGACTGCACCTCAGTGTTGCTGGTTATCAGGTTTTGACAAAAGCCTTGAAAGGCTATCTTTACTAAATAGCTAAATAAAGTTAAATTTGAGCATAATATCTTGTAAAAAATTCTAAAATCCTTTAAAATAAAAAGTGATGGAGGAATTTATGAATGTAAATCAGATTGTACGGATTATTCCTACTTTAAAAGTTAATAATAGAAAATTAAATGAAACATTTTATATTGAAACCCTTGGCATGAAGGCCTTGTTAGAGGAATCAGCCTTCCTATCACTAGGGGACCAAACAGGTCTTGAAAAGCTGGTTTTAGAAGAAGCACCAAGCATGCGTACTCGTAAGGTAGAGGGACGAAAAAAACTGGCTAGATTGATTATCAAGGTGGAAAATCCCTTAGAAATCGAGGGACTCTTATCTAAAACAGATTCGATTCATCGATTATATAAAGGTCAAAATGGCTACGCTTTTGAAATTTTTTCACCAGAAGATGATTTGATTTTGATTCATGCAGAAGATGACAGAGCAAGTCTAGTAGAAGTAGGAGAAAAGCCTGAATTTCAAACAGATTTGGCATCAATCTCTTTAAGTAAATTTGAGATTTCTATGGAATTACATCTCCAAACTGATATCGAAAGTTTCTTGGAATCATCTGAAATTGGGGCATCCCTTGATTTTATTCCAGCTCAGGGGAAGGATTTGACTGTGGACAATACGGTTACCTGGGACTTATCTATGCTCAAGTTCTTGGTCAATGAACTAGATATATCAAGTCTTCGCCAGAAGTTTGAGTCTACAGAATATTTTATTCCTAAGTCTGAAAAATTCTTCCTTGGAAAAGATAGAAATAATGTTGAATTGTGGTTTGAAGAAGTATGAAGTGGACCCAGATTATTA
The DNA here is from genome assembly GCF_013276315.1 of Streptococcus sp. 2741. NCBI lineage: Bacteria > Bacillati > Bacillota > Bacilli > Lactobacillales > Streptococcaceae > Streptococcus > Streptococcus sp. 2741. Next base: position 2,399 of record NZ_VMKU01000016.1, read on the forward strand.
AAAAAATAGAAGAACAAATCGAGGCAGGGATTTATCCCGGAGCCTCTTTTGCGTATTTTAAGGACAATCAATGGACGGAGTTCTATATTGGCCAGAGTCACCCAGAGCATGGCTTGCAGACTGAGGCAGGACTAGTTTATGACCTAGCTAGTGTCAGCAAGGTTGTTGGCGTTGGCACCGTTTTTACCTTCTTGTGGGAAAAAGGCAAATTAGATATTGACAGACCGGTAACAGATTTTTTAGCTGAGAGTGATTATCCAGACATCACTATTCGCCAGCTCTTGACTCATGCAACAGACCTTGATCCTTTTATTCCTAATCGTGATCTTTTAACAGCCCCTGAATTAAAGGAAGCGATGTTTCATCTCAACAGACGAAGTCAGCCAGCCTTTCTTTATTCGGATGTCCATTTTTTGCTGTTGGGCTTTATTTTGGAAAGAATTTTTAATCAAGATTTGGATGTGATTTTACAAGAACAAGTTTGGAAACCGTGGGGAATGACGGAAACCCAATTTGGACCTGTTGAGCTTGCTGTTCCAACAGTTAGAGGTGTCGAGGCAGGTCTGGTACATGATCCCAAGGCTCGCCTCTTGGGCAGACATGCAGGTAGTGCTGGTTTGTTTTCGACTGTAAAGGATTTACAAATCTTTTTAGAACACTATTTAGCAGATGATTTTGCAAGAGATTTGAGTCAAAATTTTTCACCTTTGGATGACAAGGAACGTTCTTTGGCATGGAATTTGGAAGGAGATTGGCTAGACCATACGGGCTATACAGGTACCTTTATCATGTGGAATCGTCAGAAGCAAGAAGCGGCCATTTTCCTATCGAATCGTACCTATGAAAAGGATGAGAGGGCTCAATGGATTGTAGACCGCAATCAAGTGATGAACTTGATTCGCAAAGAAGAGTAAGGAGAGACATGTCAAATAGTTTAAAAGGGACTTTACTAACAGTTGTGGCAGGGATAGCTTGGGGCTTGTCAGGAACGAGTGGCCAATACCTGATGGCACACGGAATTTCAGCTCTGGTCTTGACCAACTTGCGCCTTTTAATCGCTGGTGGAATTCTCATGCTCTTGGCTTATGCCACTGCAAAGGATAAAATGCTGGCCTTTTTAACGGATAAGAAGAGTTTGCTGTCTCTTCTTATTTTTGCTCTAATTGGTCTATTCCTCAACCAATTCGCCTATCTAACTGCTATTCAGGAGACCAATGCAGGTACCGCGACAGTACTTCAGTATGTTTGTCCTGTCGGAATTTTGATTTATAGCTGTATCAAGGATAAGGTGGCACCGACACTGGGAGAGATTGTTTCTATCATATTAGCCATCGGAGGAACCTTCCTGATCGCAACACATGGGCAGGTGGACCAGTTATCCATGACACCTGCAGACCTGTTTTGGGGTCTCTTTTCTGCTCTGACTTACGCACTTTATATCATTTTACCCATAGCCTTGATTAAGAAGTGGGGGAGCAGTTTGGTCATTGGTGTGGGAATGGTTATAGCAGGTTTGGTTGCCCTTCCTTTTACAGGAGTTCTACAGACTACTATCCCAACAAGTCTTGATTTTCTCCTCGCTTTTGCGGGCATTATCCTTATCGGGACTGTCTTTGCCTATACAGCCTTTCTAAAAGGAGCCAGTCTGATTGGGCCGGTCAAGTCAAGTTTGTTGGCTTCAATTGAGCCAATTTCGGCTGTTTTCTTTGCTTTCCTAATCATGAATGAACAATTTTATCCCATTGATTTTCTTGGTATGGCAATGATATTGTTTGCTGTAACCCTGATTTCTTTGAAAGATTTAGTCTTAGAAAAATAAAAAGACTCTTTGTCGTCCGTGACAGAGAGTTTTTGCGTAGTATTTTATACTCAATGAAAATCAAAGAGCAAACTAGGAAACTAGCCGCAGACTGTACTTGAGTACGGCAAGGCGACGTTGACGCGGTTTGAAGAGATTTTCGAAGAGTATTAATTGTTTTCAAGATAAAATTCAAAACGTTCGCCTACATATTGACTTTTTACGTATTCAAAAGCAGTACCATCTTCTAGGTAGGAAACCTGAGTCAGACCAAGAATAGCATGTCCTTTTTCAACTTCTAAATAGTGGGCGATTTTTTCCTTAGCAAGGCGAGCATAGATGGTCTGATGTGATTTACCAATACGGTAGCCATGTTTTTGCAGTGTTTGGAAGAAATGACTAGTGATTTCTTCTTTTTTAAAGTCCTTAATGAATTTTTCAGGAATAGAAGCAACTTCATAAACCAGAGGAACTTTGTCGGCATAGCGGACCCGCTCCATTCGGATAATATTTTCGGTAGGAGAAATTCCTAGCTTGGCAACTTCCTGCTCATTGGGAATGGTTTTTCTGTAGGAAATGAGCTGGCTAGAGGGTACTTTACCTTGGGACTTAACAATTTCAGTAAAACTGGTTGTCCCTCGCATCTTTTCTTGTACCCGAGTACTGGACACAAAGGTGCCACTTCCAACTCTGCGCTCTAAGACACCTTCTTCAACCAATAGAGATACGGCTTGGCGGAGGGTCATGCGGCTGACCGAAAACTGCTCTGCTAAATCTCTTTCACTGGGAAGCCTCTCACCAATAGCCCAACGGTGCTCGTCAATATCCTTTTTAATCTGATCATGGATTTTCATATAAGCAGGTAGCATATTTTTCACTTCATTTCTATCTTTTCTCTATTGTACCCCAATAAACTAGAAAAAGTCAAACTTCGCCTTGTTTATACTCTTCGAAAATCTCTTCAAACCGCGTTAGCTCTATCTGCAACCTCAAANNTAGCTTCCTAGTTTGCTCTTTGATTTTCATTGAGTATTAGTTGGTAATTCGCCCTTATTTGTGATAGAATATTGGAAAAGATATTTCTTTTGAGAAAGGAAAAAGATGAGCAACATTTCAACTGATTTGCAAGATGTAGAAAAAATCATCGTATTGGACTATGGTAGCCAATACAACCAGCTGATTTCACGCCGTATCCGTGAGATTGGTGTTTTTTCAGAACTAAAGAGCCATAAAATTTCAGCTGCTGAAGTTCGTGAAGTCAATCCTGTAGGAATTATTCTATCAGGTGGTCCAAACTCTGTATATGAAGATGGTTCATTTGATATTGACCCAGAAATCTTCGAACTCGGAATTCCAATTTTGGGAATTTGTTATGGTATGCAGTTATTGACCCATAAACTTGGAGGAAAAGTTGTTCCTGCAGGTGATGCTGGAAATCGTGAATACGGTCAATCAACCCTAACACACACACCATCATCTCTTTTTGAATCAACACCTGATGAACAAACTGTATTGATGAGCCATGGTGATGCGGTTACTGAGATTCCTGCTGACTTTGTTCGTACTGGAACATCAGCTGACTGCCCTTACGCAGCCATCGAAAATCCAGATAAACACATTTACGGTATCCAATTCCACCCAGAAGTTCGTCATTCTGTATACGGAAATGATATCCTTCGTAACTTTGCCCTTAACATCTGTAAGGCTAAAGGCGATTGGACAATGGATAACTTCATCGACATGCAGATCCAAAAAATCCGTGAGACTGTTGGTGATAAACGTGTCCTTCTTGGCCTTTCAGGTGGGGTTGACTCTTCAGTTGTTGGAGTTCTTCTCCAAAAAGCGATTGGCGATCAATTGATCTGTATCTTCGTGGATCACGGTCTTCTTCGTAAAGGAGAAGCGGACCAAGTTATGGACATGCTTGGTGGTAAGTTTGGTTTGAATATCGTCAAAGCAGACGCAGCTAAACGTTTCCTTGATAAACTTGCAGGAGTTTCTGACCCTGAACAAAAGCGTAAAATCATCGGTAACGAGTTTGTCTATGTCTTTGATGACGAAGCAAGCAAGCTCAAAGATGTGAAATTCCTTGCTCAAGGAACTCTTTATACAGACGTTATCGAGTCTGGTACGGATACAGCTCAAACTATCAAGTCACACCACAACGTGGGTGGTCTTCCAGAAGACATGCAGTTTGAATTGATCGAACCATTGAATACTCTTTACAAGGACGAAGTTCGTGCCCTTGGTACAGAGCTTGGTATGCCAGACCATATCGTATGGCGCCAACCATTCCCAGGACCAGGACTTGCGATCCGTGTCATGGGTGAAATCACTGAAGAAAAGCTAGAAACTGTTCGTGAGTCGGACGCTATTCTTCGTGAAGAAATTGCTAAAGCTGGTCTTGACCGCGATATCTGGCAATACTTCACAGTTAACACAGGCGTTCGTTCAGTTGGGGTTATGGGTGACGGTCGTACATATGACTACACGATTGCAATCCGTGCTATTACCTCTATTGATGGTATGACTGCGGACTTTGCCAAAATTCCTTGGGATGTCCTTCAAAAAATCTCAGTACGTATCGTAAACGAAGTGGATCATGTTAACCGTATCGTCTATGATATTACAAGTAAACCACCTGCAACAGTTGAGTGGGAGTAATTTTAAACTAATAAAAAATGCTTTGAAATCAGTGTTTCAGAGCATTTTTTGTTCTTTCTGTAAATAATTTGCAAACTATAGTAACTGTTGACTTTTACTTAACCATTTTTCGATTGTAAGTTCAAAATGGTCAATTACTATTATATTTTCAGGAATCGTATCAAAATCAAATAATAAATTATCTGAATGAGTTTTTATAACTACTCCAAAATCAAGTTTTTTGGAGTTTATAGCATTCTGTAATAAAGAGATACTTTCATTCAGACATTCATTATTTTTTTGAATTTTTATAGGTATCGGTTTTTTTGAAAATGTTTAGGTAAAAAACCATCAATTCCTTTATTTCTTTGAACAATTTTTGCCTGTAATAATTTAAGAATGTTTTCCTCTTCCTCAGTTTTGGTTCTATATGCTTCGATTCCTTTATTCAATAAATTTGAACTTGTTTTTATAACATTTTCCAGACGTTGCTGAGTTATATTGATAGCTTCCTCAGATAAATCAATCCCCATATAATTTCTATTCAAAATCTTGGAGGCTACTAAAGTAGTTCTACTTCCACAGAACGGGTCTAAAACTATATCATTTTTATCAGTAGCAATCTTTATAATTTGTTCTAATAACAGAATAGGTTTTTGTGTAGGATAACCTACTCTTTCTTTAGCTTTTGGATTAAGAAATGGTATATTCCAAACATCTGAAAGGGGAACTCCATTTTTCTCTTTTGCTAGAAGATAGTTACCATTATTATCAACTTTATATATAGTTTTAGAGTTTCCATCTCGTTTTCGTTCCACTAGTATTTGGTCGATATTTGTAGTAGAAGAATACTCTGTAAAAATTGTATTAAATTTAAAATCTTTTGACTTTGAATAAAAGTAAATGTTTTGATGATTGTTCAATAATCCCTTTTTTGAATTAGACCACCGTTTATAGTTCCATATAATTTCGCTTTGAAACATATCTGCTCCAAAGATATTATCTAAAATTAATCTAATATGATGATTTGCAATTTTATCACAATGAACGAAAATACTGCCACTATTTTTTAGCACTCTTTTGCATTCTTCTAATCTTACAGATAAAAATTCTTTGTAATCCTCAATCGAAGTCCATGTATCTTCAAATTGAAACCTATATTGAGGATCTTCACGATGCCAAAGGCAATAAAATCGACCGTGCTCCAAATCCAATGGAACTCTTGACTATTAAAGTCCCACAACCTGTTCAAGCTGGAGACATGGTTCGAGCTCTTAAAGAGGGTCTCATCAATCTTTATAAGGAAGATGGAACCAGTGTCACAGTTCGAGCTTAATGTAGTTGTTTAGTGTTAAAAAATTATGCAAAGCTCCATATACAACACTTAAACAAGATTAAAGAATGGCGAAATCCCTTGATGCGCAAGGGATTAGCTGTCCTTTTTTATTTTTTAAGTGATAAAGTCGAAGCTTAGGTATCAAAGCATATTAAATTAAACAAAGAAGGGATATCATCGATATTTTGAAATCCTATATTTAAACTTAACACTCTCTATTTTTTATGGTAGAGAGTTTTTTTGCTAATAAAATCTTACAAAATGACATTTATATATTGCATTAAGTTAGATATATGATATAATGTTGTTAAAAAGAGGCGCAACTTTTTAAACTCAATAAGAATCAAAGAGCAAACCATGAATATTGATGGAGGAATAAAAAATGGAAGTTATAAATGTAAGTAAGCATTATGGTCATTCAATCATTCTCAAAGATATAAATTTTGCACTTAACAAGGGTGAAATTGTTGGTCTAGTAGGGAGAAATGGAGTTGGTAAGAGTACGTTGATGAAAATTCTTGTTCAGAATAATCAACCGACTTCAGGTAATATTATAAGCAGTGATAATGTTGGGTATTTAATCGAAGAACCAAAATTATTTTTATCTAAAACAGGTTTAGAGAATTTAAAATATTTGTCAAATTTATATGGTGTTGACTACAATCAAGAAAGATTTAGAAGTTTGATTCAAGAGTTAGATTTGACTCAGTCTATTAATAAAAAAGTAAAGACCTATTCTTTGGGTACAAAACAAAAATTAGCTTTGCTTCTAACTCTCGTTACGGAACCTGATATATTGATTTTAGATGAACCGACTAATGGTTTAGATATTGAATCATCACAAATAGTTTTATCGGTTCTAAAAAATTTAGCTTTACATGAAAATGTGGGAATTTTAATATCGAGTCATAAATTAGAAGATATTGAAGAAATTTGTGAGAGGGTTCTTTTCTTGGAGAACGGGCTTTTGACATTTCAAAAAGTAGGAAAAGATAGTCATAATTTCTTGTTTGAGATAGCTTTTTCATCAGCTACAGATAGAGACATTTTCATTACCAAACAAGAATTTGGGGATATTGTTCAGGAAGAGGGACTGAGAATTACTATGTCTGGGAATATTCAAAGTAGTGAGCTTTTTAAATTTTTTAACGAAAACTCTATTAAAGTAGTTGATTTTGAAACTAAAAAAGAGACGCTTAAAGATATTTATCTAAATCGTTCAAAATAAAGGAAGGTTATAATCATGAAATTAAATAAATTGAATTTTCTTAAGGAAAATATAAGAAATTTATATTCATCAGGCGTAATATATCTCGGTTTGCTTATCTCGTTTATACCGCCGATATTGGTTACATTCTTTATTCTAAAGACTCAAGGGACATCGCTTGGTATTAAGCATATTTCAAACTTTTATGCTATGCTCGGTATGTTAATGGCTGTTATACATGCTAATCGAGTCATTAGTAGAGATTTTTCCCACAATACGGTAAGTTTGTTTTATAATCAACAGAAGAATCGGATGATTTACGTCTTGTCTAATTTTCTATATGCCATCTCAGTTTCCATTATTTATGCTTTGAATGGCATTGTGTTACTAGTCATAGTAAGTAAATTGGGTATTCCAGGTGATTTAGGATTAGATTTTATAGTAGCTATTGTAGTCAATACAATTTTGTTAGTCCTGTTTTATTTTCTATTATCTTACATTTTCTATTTATACAAATTGAAAAGTGGCTTGGTATTTGGTATTTTAGTAGCTTTACTACTCTTTATCCCTAATATATTAAATACGATGATGATGAATACTAGTAATGATTTGTTTATCAAAGCAATTGAACTTCTTCCTTTTTATTCTTTACCTGTATTTGTGGCTTCAAATACGATGTCTATTAGTCAGTATCTTGTGGTAATCACTACAATCATTTTATTGTACTTTTTCACTCTTAAGAAAAGCAAGAAGTATTCATTTTAGTTTCATTTAGTATTATTTTGCATACCTAAAATACAATAAAAAAATCAGTCATCTTGGTATGCTCCTGCTTTCACTATTCAACACGTTTTTGACTTATACTAGGCTCATTTCCAAAAGCATTATATAATAGTGATATGAAACCAACTAAACTAAACAAGAAATATAAGCAATAAAAACTCGTTTAAAAGATCCTACTAAAGCTAATACTAAATAAAAATAAAAGAGTAAACTAGGAAGTTTATTTCAAACAACCTAAAATACTGATTTTCGGCTGAAGATAATACTGGAGTGCTAATTAATGGGGTTATAATAAATAGTTGACAGCTTGTGTTGGTTTTGGATTTTTTAAGAGTAGATGAGTATTAAAACTATAAGGAGGACGCCGGTGGCTAAAAATTTAAAATTAAAATTAGCTCGTGTAGAGCTTGATTTAACTCAAGGTCAACTGGCAGAGGCTGTGGGGGTGACGCGCCAGACTATTGGTTTGATAGAGGCGGGGAAATACAATCCCAGTCTCTCACTCTGCCAGTCCATTTGCAGATGTTTAGGGAAAAGCCTAGACCAACTATTTTGGGAGGAAGAAGATGAAAAATAGATTTTATTATTATCAATTACTTGACGAAAGAGAAGAACAACTAATCAATAAAGCTGGGGCAGAATCCTTTTCCCTCTTTATTGGGCTTGTACTTCTAAGCTATTTGGTGGCAGTGTTGGCTCCATCTCTTTTTAATCCGAATTTTCTAGTCTATACTCTGATAGTAGGAATTTTCTTCTTTTTCAATCGTGCCCGTTATCTGGGAGTGACCTACTATAGTCGTTTTCATTTTACGATTTTGGGTTGTTTTTTTCTAACCTTGGCGATTACGGCTCTTTTGATGTTGCAGAATTATCAATTCAACATAGAAATTTATCAGCACAATCCTTTGAACATTAAATACCTGTCTGTTTGGGTCATTACTTATGTCATTTACCTTCCTTGGGTTTTTATAGGCAATCTCGGTCTGAAGAGCTATGGAGAATGGGCTCAGAAAAAATTTGAGCAAGACATGGATGAACTGGAGAGTAGTGAATAGCTTGTTACTCTTTTCTCAATCCAGCTAAAATGTGATATAATAGTACTAATTTATTGGAATACATGAAAGTTCTTGAAAATTTTCATGGGTTTCTAGCTAAGGAAGTAGGAAAAGTATGTATCCAGATGATAGTTTGACATTGCACACGGACTTGTACCAGATTAACATGATGCAGGTTTACTTCGACCAAGGGATTCACAATAAAAAGGCGGTCTTTGAGGTTTATTTCCGTCAGCAGCCTTTTAAAAATGGCTATGCGGTTTTTGCAGGTTTGGAAAGAATTGTGAATTATCTTGAAGACTTGTGTTTTTCAGATAGTGATATTGCCTATTTGGAGTCTCTAGGCTATCATGGGGCATTCTTGGACTATCTCCGCAATTTCAAGTTGGAGTTGACCGTTCGTTCTGCCCAAGAAGGGGATTTGGTTTTTGCTAATGAACCGATTGTGCAAGTTGAAGGCCCTCTAGCTCAATGTCAGTTGGTCGAAACAGCTCTTTTGAACATCGTTAACTACCAGACCTTGGTGGCGACTAAGGCAGCTCGTATTCGTTCGGTCATCGAAGATGAACCCTTGATGGAGTTTGGGACACGTCGGGCGCAAGAGATGGATGCGGCTATCTGGGGAACACGCGCAGCGGTGATTGGTGGTGCCAATGGAACTAGTAACGTGCGTGCTGGTAAACTCTTTGACATTCCTGTCTTGGGGACCCATGCCCATGCCTTGGTACAGGTTTATGGTAACGACTATAAGGCCTTCAAGGCTTATGCTGCGACCCATAAAAATTGCGTCTTTCTTGTGGATACCTATGACACACTTCGAATTGGGGTACCCGCTGCCATTCAGGTGGCGCGTGAGCTGGGTGACCAGATTAATTTCCTTGGTGTCCGCATTGACTCTGGGGATATTGCCTACATTTCCAAGAAAGTCCGTCAGCAATTGGACGAGGCTGGCTTTACAGAAGCTAAGATTTATGCTTCAAATGACCTAGATGAAAATACTATCCTCAACCTCAAGATGCAAAAGGCCAAGATTGATGTCTGGGGTGTGGGAACTAAGCTGATTACAGCCTATGACCAGCCAGCTCTTGGTGCAGTTTATAAGATTGTGGCAATCGAAGATGAAAATGGGAACATGCGCAATACGATTAAGCTGTCAAATAATGCTGAAAAAGTGTCTACGCCAGGTAAGAAGCAGGTGTGGCGCATTACCAGTCGTGAAAAAGGCAAGTCAGAAGGCGATTATATCACTTATGACGGCGTAGATGTTGCCAGCATGACAGAAATCAAGATGTTCCATCCGACCTATACTTACATCAAGAAGACGGTTCGTAATTTTGACGCTGTTCCTCTCTTAGTGGATATCTTCAAAGACGGGAAATTGATTTACAACCTGCCTAGCTTAACTGAGATTCAGGACTATGCTCGTAAGGAATTTGACAAGCTTTGGGATGAATACAAGCGCGTGCTCAATCCGCAGCACTATCCAGTGGATTTGGCGCGTGATGTATGGCAAGATAAGATGGACTTGATTGATAAGATGCGCAAGGAAGCCCTTGGTGAAGGAGAAGAAGAATGAGTTTGCAAGAAACGATTATCCAAGAGCTGGGTGTCAAACCAGTGATTGATTCCCAGGAAGAAATCCGTCGTTCTATTGATTTCTTAAAAAGATACCTGAAAAAACATCCCTTTCTTAAAACCTTTGTGCTAGGGATTTCTGGAGGACAAGACTCAACCTTAGCAGGACGATTGGCTCAACTGGCCATGGAAGAATTGCGAGCAGAAACGGGAGACGACAGCTACAAATTTATCGCTGTTCGTTTGCCATATGGAGTGCAAGCTGATGAAGCAGATGCTCAAAAAGCACTAGCCTTTATCCAGCCTGATGTCAGTTTAGTCGTCAATATTAAGGAATCAGCTGACGCTATGACAGCTGCTGTTGAAGCGACAGGTAGTCCTGTTTCAGATTTTAACAAGGGCAATATCAAGGCTCGTAGTCGTATGATTGCCCAATATGCCCTTGCGGGTGCCCATAGTGGAGCGGTCATTGGGACAGACCACGCCGCGGAAAATATCACAGGTTTCTTTACCAAGTTTGGTGACGGTGGTGCAGATATTCTCCCTCTTTATCGCCTCAATAAACGTCAAGGAAAACAACTCTTGAAGGAACTTGGTGCAGACCCAGCCCTTTATGAAAAAATCCCAACAGCAGACCTAGAAGAAGATAAACCAGGTCTAGCTGACGAAGTAGCCCTCGGAGTCACTTATGAAGAGATTGACGACTACCTAGAAGGCAAAACAATCAGCCCAGAAGCCCAAGCAAGAATCGAAAACTGGTGGCACAAAGGCCAACACAAACGCCACTTACCCATCACCGTATTTGATGACTTTTGGGAGTAAAAAGGTCCGGGGGACCTTTTTAGCTTCTTGCCCTGAAATTAAAAAGCAAGAAAAACCTCCACTGGAGGTTTTCAGCCTCTCATCTTGAAATAAGAAAGTGAGAGAAGGTCTGGGGGATCTTGAACCCCGAGTTTAGAAATAAGAAAATGAGGCAGATTCAGTAACTCGAAGAGTTCGATTTCATCGTCTTACCCCTGCAACGATGACTAGGTTTGAAAAAGCTTGCTAGAGCGCATTTCAAACCAGGCAGCGACTGCGTCAAGAAATTAGAAGACAAACTCGTTTTCTAGCTGTTACTGAGTTGAGCCTTTTTACTACGAGCATAGAAATAAGGAAGTGAGGTAGCATCATGAAATCTATCGGTACGCAAATATTACAGACAGAACGTTTGATTTTAAGAAGATTTGTGGAGAGTGATGCAGAAGCCATGTTTCAAAATTGGGCTTCATCCGCTGAGAATCTGACCTATGTTACCTGGGATCCCCATCCTGATGTCGAGGTGACTCGAAATTCGATTCGTAACTGGGTTGCTTCCTATACTAATCCCAACTATTACAAATGGGCTATTTGTCTCAAAGAAAACCCAGAGCAAGTGATAGGAGATATCAGCATCGTTGCAATAGATGAGAACAATTCTTCTTGTGAAATTGGCTATATTTTAGGAAAAAACTATTGGGGTCGTGGTCTTATGACAGAGGCCTTAAAAGCTGTCTTGGACTTTTGTTTTACTCAAGTAGGATTTCAAAAAGTCAAAGCTCGATATGCCAGTCTCAACCCAGCTTCAGGTCGTGTCATGGAGAAGGCTGGAATGTCCTATCTACAAACGATAGTTAATGGTGTAGAGAGAAAAGGCTATCTTGCGGATCTTATTTATTATCAGATAAGTAGGGAAGAATGTTGAATTCTATTTTCTGTTTCTATCGAAGTCAACTATTTATTGTAAATATAATAAATGGCATTCTAAGTTTATTTGATGTATAAAACATATTGTTTAACATTTACCAAAAAAGATGCTATACTAGAAGTAGTAATTTTTAGAAGGAGGATGTAATGGCAAAATCTAATACTAATAAGCGCTATGCATTACGTAAACTCGGGAAGATTTTTGGTTCTGTGATAATCGGGCTAACTTTATTTTTAGGAGGAATCCTGAATACAAGTTTTGTTCATGCTGATGGGGCAGATGTGACCAGTGAATTGGAGGATACTTTTGAAACCCAAGATAACCGAAAAGATATCCCCTATGAAACAATATACGAAAGAGATGACAATCTTCCTAAAGGAACGCAAGAAACAAAAACACCTGGTAAAAAAGGAATAAAAGCTACCGTAAAAACATATTCGTCTACAACTTTACAGTTAGTCAGCGAGAAATCTGACGTTGTTATTCTTCAACCTCAAACAGAAATAATAAAAGTGGGAACAAAGCCTACTGTAGTTACCGAAACGATTAACTCTACTATTAGATATATAAAAGATGACACTCGCCCTGTTGGAAGTAATGTTTTAACAGAAAGTGATGGGGAGGATGGTATTAAGAAAATTACCACTACCTATTCTTTAAACGAAAATACTGGAGAGGTTACGGTTAAAGAAAACACAACTACTATTGAGAAAAAAGCGCAAGATATCGTCTATAAAGTCGGAGCTCAAGATAAAATTCAAGAAACTACGATTAATCATAAAAAAATATATGAGAACGATGATAATCTTGAAGTTAGAACACGAAAAGTAAAAACTCCAGGAGAAAATGGAAAAATAGTTACAACTACTTCATATAGTGTATCCCCTACTAATGGTACACCTACTCCTAATACACCAATAGAAAAAAGAACAGAACCTAAAACTGAAGTGATAACAATTGGTACTAAACCTACTGTTCGTGTTAAAGATTTTTATTCAGAAGAAGTTAAGTTCGTAAAAGATTTAGAACATCAAAAAGGAAGTAACCCTGAGACTATACCTGGAGAAAAAGGAACTAAAGAAATCACTACAACATACAAACTAGATACAAATACCGGAGAAGTCTCAGAACTAGAAACAACCGAAAAAATACTAACTCAGCCTACTCCTACTGTTGTAAAAGTCCCTGCTAAAGATAAGATTGAGCATAAAGATATTCCAATAGAAGCAGAATACGAGGCGGACCCCACGTTAGAAAAAGGGAAAAAAGTAGATGATCCAAATCGTCAAGGTAAACTAGGTATCAGAACTATTACTACTACTTACAGAATTGAAAATGGTAAAGCAGTAGAGGATACTTCTACAGAAAAAGTAACAACTCCTATGGAAAAGAAAATCATAAAAGTCGGAACTAAACCTACTGTTCGTGTTGGAGATATTGAATCAAAAGAAGTTAAGTTCGAAAAAGATTTAGAACATCCAAGAGGAAGTAACCCTGAAACTATACCTGGAGAAAATGGAACTAAGGAAATCACTACAACATACAAATTAGATACAAATACTGGAGAAGTCTCAGAACTAGAAACAACTGAAAAAATACTAACTCAGCCTACACCTACTGTTGTAAAAGTTCCAGCTAAAGATAAGGTAGAAAAACGCATCGCCGAAAAAAGTACAAATATCCGTTTTGAAAAAGATGAAACTAGAGACCGTAATGAAAATCCTGTTACAATTGACGGAGAAGATGGCTATGTAACCACAACGACGACCTACGATGTTAATCCAGAGACTGGTAAGGTTAGCGAAAAGGTTACTGTTGATAGAAAAGAAGCCACGGATACAGTTATCAAAGTTCCAGCCAAAAGCAAGGTTGACCGCGAAGTCCTTCCTACAAGTGTCATCCGTTATGAAAAAGATGAAAGTAGAGACCGAGGAGCTTCTATTGAGATGGTTGACGGAGAAGATGGCTATGTAACCACGACAAGAACCTACGATGTTAATCCAGAGACTGGTAAGGTTACCGAAACGGTTACTGTTGATAGAAAAGAAGCCACGGATACAGTTATCAAAGTTCCAGCCAAAAGCAAGGTTGAGCGTGAAGTTCTGCCTACAAGTGTCATCCGTTATGAAAAAGATGAGACTAGAGACCGAGGAGCTGCTATTGAGATGGTTGACGGAGAAGATGGCTATGTAACCACGACAAGAACCTACGATGTTAATCCAGAGACTGGTAAGGTTAGCGAAACGGTTACTGTTGATAGAAAAGAAGCTACGGATACAGTTATCAAAGTTCCAGCCAAAAGCAAGGTTGAAGAAGTTCTTGTTCCATTTGCTACTAAATATGAAGCAGACAATGACCTTTCTGCAGGACAGGAGCAAGAGATTACTCTAGGAAAGAATGGGAAAACAGTTACAACGATAACTTATGATGTAGATGGAAAGAGTGGACAAGTAACTGAGAGTACTTTAAGTCAAAAAGAAGACTCTCAAACAAGAGTTGTTAAAAAAGGAACCAAGCCCCAAGTTCTTGTCCAAGAAATTCCAATCGAAACAGAATATCTCGATGACTCAACTCTTGATAAAGGTCAAGAAATAGAAGAAGCAGGAGAAATTGGTGAAATTACGCTTACTACAATCTATACTGTAGATGAACGTGATGGAACAATTGAAGAAACTACTTCTCGTCAAATTACTAAAGAGATGGTAAAAAGACGTATAAGGAGAGGGACGAGAGAACCTGAAAAAGTTGTTGTTCCTGAGCAATCATCTATTCCTTCGTATCCTGTATCTGTTACATCTAACCAAGGAACAAACGCAGCAGTAGAGTTAGCTAAACCAGTTGCTCCAACAACAGGTTGGAAACAAGAAAATGGTATGTGGTATTTTTATAATACTGATGGTTCCATGGCAACAGGTTGGGTACAAGTGAATGGTTCATGGTACTACCTCAACTCTAATGGTTCCATGGCAACAGGTTGGGTACAAGTGAATGGTTCATGGTACTATCTCAACTCTAACGGTTCCATGGCAACAGGTTGGGCACAAGTGAATGGTTCATGGTACTATCTCAACTCTAACGGTTCCATGGCAACAGGTTGGGAGCAAGTTGATGGTTCATGGTACTATCTCAACGATAATGGTTCTATGGAGATAGGTTGGCTACAAAATAATGGTTCATGGTACTACCTCAACAGCAACGGTTCTATGAAAGCCAATCAATGGTTCCAAGTTGGCAGTAAATGGTATTATGTAAATGCATCGGGTGAGCTAGCGATCAATACAAGTATAGATGGCTATAGAGTCAATGATAATGGTGAATGGGTGCGTTAACAGATTCCTCCCTGCGACACAATTGATAATAGTATGTCTGAATATATAATTATGTATAAAAAGCTATAGATAAGGTCATCTTATAGCGACTATACAAAGTGAACAAGCCTAGTCTTCTGTACATTAGAATTCAGGTTTGTTCACTTTTTGTTTAGTCTTTGATTTTGAGACTAAGGAGAGTCAGGGTCAAAGTAGTGAATGATTCTGAAACCACTCATAATAGTCTCTTGAGAGGACAGATAAGAGTAACAAATATGGTGCTACTCATGTATCTTGTATTTTGATTTACAAACAGCGAAGAAAATATAGGAAGCTGAAATAAAATATAGATGAATCGATTTGGAGAGTCAACGCAATCTATGGCAATATTTTCGCAGCTAGGGAGAAACATTTTAATTTTAATGTACTAGGCGTCCTCTACAGCTAGCTAGAGTTTCAATTGTAGATGTTCTTTGAAATAATATCTTAGTGATTTATTGGTATTAGAAGATTTAGAGAAATTCTTTCTCAATAAATAAACATGGCATCACCGAAACTGAAGAAGCGGTAGTGTTCTTGAATGGCATGGTGATAAGCGTCTAAGACTAATTCACGGCCTGCAAAGGCAGAAACCAACATGACCAGAGTTGATTTTGGCAGGTGGAAGTTGGTTGAAAAAGCATCCACGACCTTCCACTCATAGCCAGGTTTGATAAAGATATTGGTCCAACCAGAATCTGCTTGGATTTGCCCCTCAAACTTGGAACCAATAGTTTCCAAGGTGCGGATAGAAGTGGTTCCGACAGCGATGACACGACCACCATTTTCCTTAACAGAGCGGAGAGTTGCAGCTGCTTCCTCAGAAAGTTGATAGAACTCTGAGTGCATTTCGTGTTCGTCTAGATTGTCCACAGAAACGGGTCTAAAGGTTCCGAGTCCGACATGAAGAGTCAGATAGACTAGATGAACACCCTTAGCTTGGATTTCTGCTAGCAGTTCTTTGGTGAAGTGAAGTCCAGCAGTTGGTGCAGCAGCTGAGCCGCTTTCCTTGGCGTAAACTGTTTGATAGCGTTCACGGTCATCCAGTTTTTCGTGGATATAAGGTGGCAGCGGCATTTCACCCAGACTTTCCAAAACTTCTAGGAAAATTCCGTGGTATTCGAAGCGGACAATGCGGCCTCCGTGGGTCAATTCTTCTGTAATGACAGCGCTGAGGCGACCATCACCAAAGCTGATACGAGTACCGACCTTGAGGCGTTTGGCAGGTTTAGCCAGAACTTCCCACTCATCTCCAGCAGTATTTTTGAGCAGGAGAAGTTCCACATGGCCTCCAGTTTCTTCCTTTTGACCATAGAGGCGGGCAGGGAGAACGCGGGTGTCGTTCATAACGAGGGCATCACCAGGTTCCAGCATATCAATAATGGAGTGGAAGTGTTTGTCCTGCATTTTTCCTGTCTCACGGTTGACGATGAGGAGTTTAGAGGCATCTCGTTTTTCAAGGGGTGTTTGGGCAATCAATTCCTCAGGTAAGTGGAAGTCAAAATCAGCTGTATTCATATATCTGTTCATTCTTTCTAAGTTCTAATCCTATCCATTATAACATGTTTCAAGTATAGACGCTCTTTTTTTAGAAATTAAATCGTTTTCACTTGACAAAAATTGGTCTATACCATATAATAAAAATAGATAGAAATGGAGGATGAAAAGATGAAAGTTATTAAAGTTGAAAACCAAATCGAAGGTGGAAAAGTTGCTTTTGAGATTTTGAAGGAAAAATTAGCCAATGGCGCTCAAACCTTAGGGTTTGCGACAGGAAGTAGTCCACTTGAATTTTATAAGGAAATTGTTGAAAGTGACCTCGATTTTTCAAATCTAACCAGTGTCAACCTTGATGAGTATGTAGGCCTTGATGGCGACAATCCACAGTCTTACCGTCACTTCATGCAAGAAAACTTGTTCAACCAAAAACCATTTAAAGAAAGTTTCTTGCCTCGTGGTGTTAAGGATCATGCTGAAGCTGAAGTTGAACGCTACAACCAAATTTTGGCTGACCATCCAGTTGACCTGCAAATCTTGGGAATCGGTCGCAATGGGCATATCGGCTTTAATGAGCCTGGTACTCCATTTGACAGTCAAACGCATCTAGTAGAACTTGACCAGTCTACTATTGAAGCCAATGCGCGCTTTTTTGACAAGATTGAAGACGTCCCAACCCAAGCTATTTCAATGGGGATTAAGAACATCTTGGATGCCAAGTCAATCCTTCTCTTTGCCTACGGTGAGTCGAAAGCAGAAGCCATTGCCGGAACAGTGTCTGGCCCAGTGACTGAGAATCTACCTGCAAGTAGTCTCCAAAATCACCCTGATGTGACCATTATTGCGGATGCTGAAGCGCTTAGCTTACTTGAAAAATAAAAAGCAATGTTCTATTGAACGCTTTCAACTCTTGTATAAATGTAAGAAAAAATCAAAATTAAACCGCATTTTTGCTTGACAATTATTCCTTTTACGTGTAGAATAAAATAGATATTGAACTTGAAGGGAGTGAAAAAAATGTCTAAAACAGTAGTACGTAAGAATGAATCTCTTGACGACGCACTTCGTCGTTTCAAACGTGCGGTTACTAAAGCTGGTACTCTTCAAGAAACACGCAAACGTGAATTCTATGAAAAACCTTCTGTAAAACGTAAACGTAAATCAGAAGCAGCTCGTAAACGTAAAAAATTCTAATTTGAAATGAAAGGCTGGAGAAATCTAGTCCTTTTTCTTTTAATACTCTTCGAAAATCTCTTCAAACCACGTCAACGTCGCCTTGCCGTAGATATGGTTACTGACTTCGTCAGTTTCATCTACAACCTCAAAGCAGTGCTTTGAGCAGCCTGTGGCTAGTTTCCTAGTTTGCTCTTTGATTTTCATTGAGTATAAATAAATACTCCAAAGCCTGCAAAAATCTGAAACTTCCTCCTACAATTTGATATAATAGAGAGAAGAACTCGATTGAAGGAGGAAATGATGTCGGTTTTAGTAAAAGAAGTGATTGAAAAGCTTAGACTAGACATTGTCTATGGCGAACCAGAATTGCTTGAAAAGGAAATCAATACAGCAGATATTACGCGACCTGGTCTTGAAATGACAGGTTATTTTGACTACTACACGCCAGAGCGGATTCAACTTTTGGGGATGAAGGAGTGGTCTTATCTGATCAGCATGCCTTCCAACAGCCGTTATGAAGTTTTGAAAAAAATGTTTCTACCTGAGACACCAGCGGTCATTGTTGCCCGTGGTTTGGTGGTTCCAGAGGAGATGTTAAAAGCAGCCAGAGAATGTAAGATTGCTATTTTAACCAGCCGTACAGCGACAAGTCGTTTATCTGGAGAGTTATCTAGCTATCTGGATTCTCGTTTGGCAGAACGTACCAGTGTTCATGGGGTTTTGATGGATATCTATGGGATGGGCGTCTTGATTCAGGGAGATAGTGGAATTGGTAAGAGTGAGACAGGTCTGGAACTTGTCAAACGTGGTCACCGCTTGGTAGCTGATGACCGGGTCGATATCTTTGCCAAGGATGAGATTACTCTTTGGGGTGAACCGGCTGAAATCTTGAGACACCTGATTGAAATTCGTGGGGTTGGGATTATCGATGTCATGAGCCTCTACGGTGCCAGTGCCGTCAAGGATTATTCACAGGTTCAACTTGCTGTCTATTTGGAAAACTATGATACACATAAGACTTTTGATCGTCTTGGAAACAATGCAGAGGAAATAGAAATTTCTGGCGTAGCCATTCCTCGTATCCGCATTCCAGTTAAAACAGGTCGTAATATTTCTGTCGTGATTGAGGCAGCTGCCATGAATTATCGTGCCAAGGAAATGGGCTTTGATGCGACCCGTTTGTTCGAAGAACGACTGACAAGTCTCATCGCTCGAAATGAGGTGCCTAATGCTTGATCCAATTGCTATTCAACTAGGCCCTCTAGCCATTCGTTGGTATGCCTTGTGTATTGTTACAGGTTTGATTCTTGCGGTTTATTTGACCATGAAAGAAGCGCCTAGAAAGAAGATCATACCAGACGATATTTTAGATTTTATCTTGATAGCCTTTCCCTTGGCTATTTTAGGAGCTCGTCTCTACTATGTCATTTTCCGTTTTGATTATTATAGTCAGAATTTGGGAGAGATTTTTGCCATTTGGAATGGTGGTTTGGCCATTTACGGTGGTTTGATAACTGGGGCACTTGTACTCTATATCTTTGCTGATCGTAAACTCATTAACACTTGGGATTTTCTAGATATTGCGGCGCCTAGCGTCATGATTGCCCAAAGTTTGGGTCGCTGGGGCAATTTCTTTAACCAAGAAGCTTATGGTGCAGCAGTGGATAATTTGGATTATCTACCTGTCTTTATTCGTGACCAGATGTATATTGAGGGGAGCTACCGTCAGCCGACCTTTCTTTATGAGTCCCTATGGAATCTACTTGGATTTGCCTTGATTCTGATTTTTAGACGAAAATGGAAAAGTCTCAGACGAGGTCATATCACGGCCTTTTACTTGATTTGGTATGGTTTCGGTCGTATGGTCATCGAAGGCATGCGAACAGATAGTCTCATGTTCTTTGGCCTTCGAGTGTCTCAATGGCTATCAGTTGTCCTTATCGGACTGGGTATTTTTATCATTCTATATCAAAATCGAAAGAAGGCCCCTTACTATGTTACAGAGGAGGAAAACTAAATGTTAGAAGTTGCATATATTTTTGTTGCCCTTGCTTTGATTGTATTTTTAGTGTATCTAATCATTACTGTACAAAAGCTTGGCCGTGTTATCGATGAAACAGAGAAGACGATTAAAACCTTGACTTCAGATGTGGATGTGACCTTGCATCATACCAATGAATTGCTGTCTAAGATCAATGTCTTGGCAGATGATATTAATGTCAAGGTGGCAACGATTGATCCACTCTTTAGTGCTGTTGCAGATTTATCTCTATCTGTTTCAGACCTCAATGACCATGCGCGTGTCTTGAGCAAGAAAGCTTCATCAGCTGGTTCAAAAACACTCAAGACTGGGGCAAGTTTATCAGCTCTTCGTCTTGCAAGTAAATTTTTAAAAAAATAAAAAAGGAGAATCCTTATGGGTAAATTATCCTCAATCCTTTTAGGAACCGTTTCAGGTGCAGCTCTTGCCTTGTTTTTAACAAGCGACAAGGGCAAACAAGTTTGCAGTCAGGCTCAAGATTTTCTGGATGATTTGAGAGAAAATCCAGAGTATGCCAAGGAGCAGGTCTGTGAAAAACTGACAGAAGTCAAGGAGCAGGCTACAGATTTTGTTCTTAAAACCAAAGAACAGGTTGAGTCGGGTGAAATCACTGTGGACAGCGTCCTTGCTCAAGCCAAATCATGTGCTCGTCAAGCGACAGAAGTATCAAAATATCGATTCAATAATCTCAAAGAGCAATGGCAAGAAAAGGCCGAAATTCTTGATGAATCAGAAGAGATTGTGATTGATATCAAAGAAGAAAAAATCTAGATTTGATGAGACTGGGCAAAAACTCAATTCTAGGAGAAAATGAAGTAGATCTTCCCATAATCAAACGCATAGTATCAAGGTTTTTCAAGGCCTGATATTATGCGTTTTTTGATTTTCATTGAGTATTATGGTATAATGGCAGTGTTGAAAGTGAAATATTTACATTTTTTATATTGTACTGATATTTTATTAATATTAAGCAATTCATTTTTTTATGATTAGAAATCAATGTGGTAGTTTATAATCAAGCAGAGGAAAAGTTCTAAAATTTTAGTCAAGAAAGGGTTTAGTATTTTGTCAAGGGAAAATAGTAGAACTCTCTATTTTGTAAAAAATAGCTAGAAAGAAAGTTGGTAAAATGAAAGATATTTTTAATAAACGTCAATGTTTTTCGATTCGAAAGTTTTCTGTTGGAGTGGCTTCTGTATTAATAGGCATTGCCTTGTTTACACCATCCCAGGGAGTACTTGCTTCTACGGAAAATTCTCCATCTTCTGTGGATAAAAGAGAAGAAGTTCAACCTATACTAGATAATCAAAATAATCCTTCTTCTGAGTTAGATACCAGAGATGTTCCAATAGGATCTACAAGGACTACAGAACCCGTCAGATCTGGGAATAAGGAAAATAATAGCTTGACCACAAGGGATTTCGTGGCGGGTGAAGACAGATCAAGCACTCCAGCGGTGAGAGCAGCATCAAATCCTTCCGAGGTTAAAAAGTATGAATTAACTGATGAGTATGCTAAGCAAATAAAAGCAGGAGTAATCGGTTCAGAAGGTAATAAGCTTGATAGTTTATTGTTAAACGGCTCTAAGTTAAGTCCAGAAGCCTATACAGATGATGATTACTTGAAGGATAAAGAAGAACTTTATATTTATGAAAAAGGTGGGAAAAAATATGTAGGTTATAATAGTCATCCCTTATTAGAAGATACTGATGGTGATGGTATTATTGACAGTAAAGAAAAGCCAGATGAAAAATTAAAATGGAATGTAAGTGAGCGCGATATGATTATGTTCATGGAATTATCCTACCGTGATGATAATTATATTGATAGAGTGCTGGATCATAAGAGACCCTTAACAGAGTCAGAGTTATATAAAAAGAATGGTGACAGTAAACCACGTTATGAGTATATGATGATGAATAAGGAATTGGGGCCTTATTGGGAAAGGAAGAAAAGTTACCATACCTCCAGTGGACTAGATGCTGTCTTGTATGAAACGAAGAGTGATTTCTTATATTTACCAAATGGAACTGCACAAGTATTAGCCTTTCGTGGAACAAGTGATGCGAAAGATATAGGAGCTGATATAACACTTGGATTAGGAAGCAATCCTCAACAAGGGATAGATGCAGAAAATATTATGCATGAACTAGCTAAAGATAAGAGTATTACTAATCTTTATTTGACAGGTCATTCTTTAGGAGGATATTTAGTACAACGGGCAATGGTTGAAGCTTATCAGTTGGCATATTCTGACAGCAGAGTCATGTCTCCTAAAGAACAGTTGGCTTATAGAAACGTTTATAATAATGTATTAAAAAAAGGCACAACCTTTAATGCTCCAAAAGTTGTGACCAATTTGCTTTCCAGTCGTGAATTTTGGCAAAAAGGTTTAGATAGCAAAAAAATAGCCAAGTCTGGTAAAATGACTCATTATATTGTTGATAATGATTTGGCGATAAGAAAAGGCGTCAGCAATGATAGTGATGTTGTTATAAATGTTGGACGAACCAGTGGAGGTCACAGTTCACGTTCTTATTTTGAAGCTGATATGATTAATAGACGATCAGAGTTTATATCTGGGAAACGAATTTCCTTAGATGGGACAGGTTATCAAGATAAAAACATTGCAACAGTTAAATCTGTAGAAAAAGTTGGAGAAACTGTTGTATATAGTAAACGCGGAGATGACATCATTAAGTCAATAACTGTGAGTATGAAAGATCTCGATACAGGACAGATTACTAACAATACAATTGATGAAGTGTTTAAGAAAGATGGAGCCAAATCTACAGTTGTCGTTACCCAACTTGAGCCAAGTGTACGTTATGAAAAAGATGCCACAAGAGCTAAAGGTGAAGCTAATGTAACAACAACTGGTACTTCAGGTACTAGTACAGTAACAACAACTTATAGTGTAGATCCTAACACTGGAGATCTGATTGAACATGTAGGACAACCAGTAGTTAAGCAACCGGCAATAGAAACAGTTGTCAAAGTCGCAGCCAAGGATGAAGTAGAATACATTAAAAAAGGAGACGACGTTGTTAAGAAGACAACAAGCTACACAGTAAACTCAAAAACTGGCAGCCTTACTTCGACTAAGAAGGAAGAAGTAGTCAATAAAGGTGGCGCGAAGGATATAGTTGAGTATAATTCAGTTGAACCCAAAACAGTTTATTTAAAAGATGAAAACAGTCCAAAAGGTACTGATACCGTTCAATTTCTAGGGAAATCAGGAAAATCTAAAGTCATCACAACCTATAGCGTAAATCCAGTAAATGGAGCCCTAACTCCATCAAAAGGGGGATCAGAAGTCGTAACTCTACCAATAGCTAGAGTTGTAAAAGTAGGAGCTAAGGATAAAGTAGACGTAGAAACAATCCCATCTCCAGTAAAATACGAAAAAGATGCTAGTCGAGAAAAAGGCCAAGCCAATATTACTGTTCCAGGAAAAGACGGAAGTAAGACAACTACCACGACTTACACAGTAAATCCAGACAATGGGGAAGTTACTCCAAATGAAGGAAATCCAGTAATAGTAAATCCAACAGAAACAATCGTTAAAGTCGCGGCTAAGGATCAAGTAGTAGAAACGCCAATTGAGCCCACAGTGGTTTATGAAAGAGATGACACTCGTGACTTTGGTACACCAGACAAGCCTAGAAAAGGAGCAAAAGGAAAATCTGTAACGACTACAAGGTATGACGTTAATCCAAATAATGGAACAGTCACAGAACAGGTTGGTAAGCCAGTGGTCACCCCAGCTGGTAAAACAATAGTTAAGGTTGGAGCTAAAACTAAGGTTGAGAGTAGCAAGGATGACCAAGGTCGTGAAGTTATCAACACTACAACTTATGAAGTTGATCCAAAAACAGGTAAGGTAACTTCTACAACAGTAACTACTTACGGGACAAGGAAAGAACTAACGATTGAGAAGATGGTAGTACCATCTCCAGTAGTTTACGAAAAAGATGATACGAAAGAAAAAGGTACAGTCCCAACTACTGTTAAAGGTGAAGATGGTGAAGACGCTATCACAACAACTTACACTGTGGACACTAATACTGGAAAGATTACAGCAAGTGAAGGTAAACCAGTTCGTACGAAAGAACCAACGAATACAGTCGTCAAAGTCGCAGCGAAGGACAAAGTAGAAAAAACAGAAATCTCATCACCTAAGAAATATGTGAAAGATGATACACGCGACAAAAATCAACCAAATGTGGAAGAAGCAGGCCAAGCAGGTTCAAGTACTATCACAACAACATATAGTGTTGATTCTACTACAGGCGCTATTACAGAAACAGTAGGAAAACCAGTAGTAGTAAATCCAACAGCAACAATAGTCAAAGTCGCAGCCAAGGACAAAATAGTAGAAACACCAATTGAACCTGAAGTTGAATATGTTAGAGATGGTGAACGAGAAGTTGACACACCTAATGAACGTATTGAAGGAGCTAAAGGTAAAACAGTTACTACAACCACTTACGATGTAGATTCAAAGGACGGTCATATCACAGAACACGTTGGCACCCCAGTCGTCACCCCAGCAGGTAAGACAATCGTTAAAGTAGGAGCTAAAACTAAGGTTGAACAATCTAAAGATTCTGAAGGTCGTGATGTGATTGAGACCACTACCTATGAAGTTAATCCAAAAACAGGTAAGATAACTCCAACAACCGTGCTAACTTATGGGAAAACGAAAGAACCAACGAATACAGTCGTCAAAGTCGCAGCCAAGGACAAAGTAGTAGAAACCCCGATTGAACCTGAAGTTGAATATGTTAGAGATGGTGAACGAGAAGTTGACACACCTAATGAACGTATTGAAGGAGCTAAAGGTAAAACAGTTACTACAACCACTTATGATGTAGACTCAAAGGACGGTCATATCACAGAACACATTGCTAATAATATAACAACACCAGCTAAGGTAACACCAGGTAAAGTCACTCCAGAAACTCCAGTCACACCTGCTACTAATGGAGGTTCTGATCAAGATACACCTGCACCAACAACTCCAATTCCAGATGCAGTTACTCCGAATGAAAATCATGAAGATACTACAGATGCTAGTGATAGTGATAACGGAGCTAAATCAAATGATTCTCAAAATGTATTGCCAAATACAGGAACAGAATCAAATGCGACTCTTGCATCTCTAGAACTTCTTGGTCTGCTAGGCGGTCTCGGACTTGCTCTTAGAAAGAAAAAAGAAGACTAAAAATTTAGTCAAATGAACATTCATTCTTTTGTATTGTAAAGACAAACTAGATTGGTTCTGGGAATCGTGTTCGTCATAAAATAAAAAGAATGTTTAGATAAAGAAAGCGAACAATGCTAGGATTTTGTTAAAGGGAATTCTAAGTATTGTTCGCTTTTGTGGTATAATAAGTACTATGCAGAAAAAACCAACGTCAGCCTATGTGCACATCCCATTTTGTACCCAGATTTGTTATTATTGTGATTTTTCAAAAGTTTTTATTAAGAATCAGCCAGTCGACAGTTATTTAGAGCATCTGTTAGAAGAGTTTCGTTCTTATGATATTCAAAAGTTGCGGACCCTCTACATTGGTGGTGGGACACCAACAGCCTTGTCAGCTCCGCAACTGGAGGTGTTATTGAAGGGCTTGACTAAAAACTTGGACTTGTCTGCCTTGGAAGAGTTGACCATTGAAGCCAATCCAGGCGACTTGGAAGCGGATAAGATTGCTGTTTTGAAAAACTCGGCTGTCAATCGTGTTTCGCTAGGCGTGCAGACCTTTGACGACAAGATGCTGAAAAAGATTGGGCGCAGTCATTTGGAGAAGGATATTTATGAAAATATCGACCGCCTGAAATTGGCTGGTTTTGACAACATCTCCATTGATTTGATTTATGCGCTGCCTGGTCAGACCATGGAGCAGGTCCAGGAAAATGTGGCTAAGGCCATTGGACTGGATATTCCCCACATGAGTTTGTATAGCTTGATTTTGGAAAATCATACGGTCTTTATGAACCGTATGCGACGAGGGAAATTGCCTCTGCCTAAGGAGGAACTGGAAGCGGAGATGTTTGAGTACATCATCACTGAGCTTGAGCGAGCAGGCTTTGAGCATTATGAGATTTCTAATTTCTCCAAACCTGGTTTTGAAAGTCGCCACAATCTTATGTACTGGGACAATGCTGAATACTATGGCATCGGTGCTGGAGCATCTGGTTATGTCAATGGTATTCGATATAAAAATCATGGTCCCATTCGCCATTATCTTAATGCGGTTGAGGAAGGCAATGCTCGTATCACAGAGGAGTACCTGAGTCAAAAAGAGCAAATGGAAGAAGAAATGTTCCTGGGACTCCGCAAGAAATCAGGAGTCTCCATGGCGCGATTTGAGGAAAAATTTGGACGGTCTTTTGATGGACTTTATGGAGAAATTGTTAGAGACTTGGTTCAACAGGGTCTCATGCAAATAGACGGTGACCGAGTTCGCATGACAAAAAGAGGTCTCTTCTTAGGAGACACCGTAGCAGAACGATTTATTTTGGAGTAGGATGATGGGCTTAACTTATCAAATGAACATGAAAATTCCTTTTGATATGGCTGACATGAACGGTCATATCAAACTTCCAGATGTGATTTTGCTGTCCCTACAAGTTTCAGGGATGCAGTCGATTGAACTGGGAGTTAGTGATAAGGCCATTTTAGAAGATCATAATCTGGTCTGGATTATCACAGAATACGATATTGAGGTGGTTCGTTTGCCTCGTTTTGGGGAAGAAATCACCATCGAAACGGAAGCTTTGAGCTACAATCGGCTCTTTTGCTACCGTCGCTTTACCATTTATGATGAAGCAGGTCAGGAACTCATCCACATGATGGCGACTTTTGTTCTCATGGACCGCGACAGTCGAAAAGTCCATGCTGTTGAACCTGAGATTGTGGCTCCTTACCAGTCTGATTTTGATAAAAAACTTATCCGTGGACCGAAGTATGAGTCCTTGGAAAAGCCGATCAGCAAGGATTACCATGTTCGTTTTTACGACTTGGATATGAATGGCCATGTCAATAACAGTAAGTATCTGGACTGGATTTTTGAGGTCATGGGAGCGGATTTTTTGACCCAATATATTCCCAAGAGAATCAACCTCAAGTATGTCAAGGAAGTTCGACCAGGTGGGGTGATTACATCAGCTGTTGAAAGGACTGGACTGGAAAGCAAGCATGAGATCACAAGCGACGGTGCTACCAATGCCCAAGCTATCATCACTTGGCAAGAAATAAAAAAGGATTAGGGAGAAATAGATGAAATACAAAGGCTATTTAATTGATTTAGACGGAACCATTTATAAGGGGAAAGACAGAATCCCAGCAGGGGAGGCTTTTGTCCATGAATTGCAAAAGCGGGACATCCCCTATCTTTTTGTGACCAACAATACAACTCGCACTCCTGAGAGTGTTCAGGAAATGTTGGCCCAGAATTTTAATATCGATACGCCCCTGTCGACTGTCTACACAGCGACTTTGGCAACTATCGACTATATGAACGACTTGGGTCTTGAAAAGACCGTCTATGTCATCGGAGAATCAGGGCTCAAGGAAGCCATCAAGGCGGCTGGCTATGTGGAAGACAAGGAAAATCCTGCCTATGTGGTAGTAGGTCTGGATTGGCAAGTTGACTATGAAAAATTTGCGACAGCAACTCTAGCTATCCAAAAGGGTGCCCATTTTATCGGAACCAATCCTGACCTCAATATCCCGACAGAGCGTGGTCTTTTGCCTGGTGCTGGTTCGCTGATTACGCTGCTTGACGTAGCGACACGAGTGAAGCCGGTTTATATCGGAAAACCAAATGCCATCATTATGGACAAGGCGGTTGAGCATTTAGGTTTGGAACGTGAAGAGTTAATCATGGTCGGGGACAACTATCTGACGGATATTCGAGCTGGGATTGATAATGGCATTCCAACGCTCTTGGTGACGACAGGTTTTACCAAGGCAGAAGAAGTAGCTGGCCTACCAATCGCACCGACACATGTGGTTTCTAGCCTTGCGGAGTGGGATTTTGATGAAAACTAAACTGACCTTTTGGGGCTCTATGCTCTTTCTCCTCTCTCTTTCTATCCTTCTGACCATTTATTTGGCTTGGATTTTCTATCCTATGGAGATTGAGTGGCTGAACTTGACGGAGCGAGTTTATCTAAAACCAGAAACCATTCAGTACAACTTTCATATCTTGATGAATTATCTGACCAATCCATTTAGTCAGGTCCTAGAGATGCCAGATTTTCGTTCGTCATCTGCTGGGCTACACCATTTTGCAGTGGTCAAGAATCTCTTCCACTTGGTTCAGCTAGTAGCTCTAGTGACACTGCCAAGTTTCTATTTCTTTGTCGAAGGGATTGTGAAAAAGGGCTTCTTGTCTCTATTTAGTAAGAGGCTTTTGGCTCTAGTGGTTTTGCCTTTACTGATTGGGCTTGGGGGAGTTTTGATTGGTTTTGACCAATTCTTTACTCTGTTCCATCAAATTCTCTTTGTGGGAGATGATACCTGGCTTTTTGACCCAGCCAAGGATCCAGTTATTCTGATTTTACCAGAGACTTTCTTCCTTCATGCCTTCCTCCTCTTTTTTGCCCTCTATGAAAGCTTCTTTGGCTATCTGTATCTGAAAAGTCGTAGGAAGTGAAATGAAAGCTGTTTTTAATTTACGTATATAAAAATGCATATTGTTTGAAACCATGGTTAAGAAGGAACTAATCAAATTCAAACAAAGGCAATCGTTCGCGAACAGTCTATTTTTCTTGAAAAAATAGGCTTTTTTTCTAAAAATCTCTAGTCAAGCGCTTTATTTTTTTGTATAATAGAAGTAGCAAAGTATAGATAAGAAGAGAAAAGCATGATTACACTATTTCTATCACCGAGCTGTACATCATGTCGTAAGGCGAAGGCCTGGTTAGAAAAACATAAGGTTCCCTTTGTGGAACACAATATTATGACCAGTCCTTTAACAAGAAAAGAATTGCAACACATCCTTTCCTTGACCGAAAATGGTACTGATGACATCATTTCAACTCGTTCAAAAATTTTTCAAAAATTGAATATTGATGTAGAGAGTATTTCGGTATCGGAATTGCTTCATTTGATTGAGCAGTATCCTAGTCTTTTGCGTCGTCCAATTATTATTGATGCCAAACGTATGCAGATCGGTTTTAATGAAGATGAGATTCGTGCTTTTCTCCCTCGTAGTTACCGTAAGCAAGAACTAAAAGAAGCAAGAATGAGAGCTGGTATTAGTTAATGAACAAACAGTATAGTTACCCACTAGATTTGTCGTGGAGCACTGAAGAACTTGCTTCAGTGCTTTCTTTTTTTAATGATGTTGAAGCTGCCTATGAAGGCAAGGTAGAGGCTAAAAAGTTACTGGACTCCTATAAGCGATTCAAGGCGGTTGTGCCAAGAAAGAGTGAAGAAAAACGTTTGGGACGAGAATTTGAAACAGTCAGTGGCTATTCGCTTTACCGAGCAGTTCAGGCGGCTAAGGAAAAAGGGGAAGGAAAGATTTCTCTTGGAAAGTAAATTTGAATTTGCTAAAGAGCTAATTAAGAAAGCGGGTCAGTACATCCTTGACCACATGCAGGAAGACTTGCGTGTTGAGACCAAGTCCTCTCCAACAGACTTGGTGACCAGACTGGACAAGGAAGTTCAGGAACTCTTGGTTGGTGAGATTTTGTCCCGTTATCCTGAGGATAAGATTTGTGCTGAAGAAGGGTGTCTGCGAGCTTCGGTTCAAGAGGGCAAGGTTTGGGTCATTGATCCCATTGATGGTACCAATAACTTTGTAGCCCAGCAGGAAGATTTTGCTGTTATGATGGCTTATTTTGAAAATGGTCAGGGGCAGTTTGGACTGATTTATGATATGGTCAAGGGGGATTGTTACCACGGTGGTGGGGAATTTCCAGTTTGTCTAAATGATAAGCCCCTAGCTCCCTTTAAAGCAAAACCCCTTGGCGATTTTCTCATTGCAGGAAATAGTGGTATGCTGGAAACCAATGAATGGGGCTTGGCTGATTTGAGTCGAGCGGTCCTCGGTGTTCGTGTCTATGGGAGTGCGGCCATTAGTTTTGCCAAGATTTTGTCAGGGCATTTGTTGACCTATGTCACCTATCTGCAACCATGGGATTATGCTGCGGCTAGTATTTTAGGGGAAAGTCTGGGCTATCGGGTTGTGACCCTTTTTGGTGAAGCTCCTGATTTTCAAACCAGACAGCCGGTCATGATGGTGCCTCTTGAGATGCAGGAGGAAATTCAGTCCTATATTTACGAAAGGAAAAGAACTTAAATGAAATTTCCAGAAGGATTTGTTGAAAAATATAAAGAAATACTAGGAGATGAGGCAAGAGATTTTCTTGCCTCTTTTGAGGAGGAAGCGGTTTCGGCCTTTCGGGTCAATCCCTTAAAAGAAGAGCAACTTTCCTTTTCTGATGCCATTACTCAAACCCCTTGGGGCCACTATGGGAAGGTTTCAGGGAAATCGCCTGAGCATGCTACTGGTTTGGTTTATTCGCAAGAACCCGCTGCCCAAATGGTTGCTCAGGTAGCCCAGCCCAGTCCTGGTATGAAGGTCTTGGATTTGGCTGCTGCACCGGGTGGAAAATCCACTCAACTAGCAGCCTATCTAGCAGGGGAGGGGATACTTGTTTCCAATGAAATTTCAAGCAAACGGGCTAAGATTTTGGTTGAAAACATGGAGCGCTTTGGAGCGACAAATGTTGTAGTGACCAATGAATCTGCTGACCGTTTGGCCAAGGTTTTTAAGGGCTATTTTGACCTCATTGTCCTTGATGCTCCTTGCTCTGGGGAAGGAATGTTTCGTAAGCAGCCAGATGCTATGGACTATTGGAGCTTAGATTATCCGAGTCAATGCGCTAACTTGCAAAAAGAAATTCTGGAAGATGCAGTAACCATGCTAGCTGAAGGTGGTCGCTTGGTTTATTCAACCTGTACCTGGGCCCCCGAGGAAAACGAAGAGATTGTCAAGTGGTTGCTGGAAGAGTATGATTTTGACTTGTTGCCAGTAGAGCATATCAATGGAATGGTAGCTGGTATTGACCTGCCAGAAACGGCTCGGATGTACCCTCATCATTTTAAGGGAGAGGGGCAATTTGTAGCCCATTTGCAATTTAAGGGTGACAATCCAGCACCAAAATGTAAGGCAAGTAAGAGCAATCTCAGCCGAGAACAAGTTACTTTGTGGCAGGAATTTGCACAAAAACATTTGCAGGTCAATCTAAGGGGAATCTTGCAGACTTTTGGTGACCAACTTTATCTCTTGCCCGAACTCTTGCCAGATTTAGGAAAACTCAAGATTGCTCGCAATGGACTGCATCTAGGAACCTTTAAGAAGAAACGTTTTGAACCTAGTTTTGCTCTTGGTCTAGCCTTGAAACCGAGTCAGGTCAAGCAGTCAGTTGAAATTGCCCAAGAAGCGTTTGTAAAGTATGCCGCTGGAGAAACCGTTCAGCTGGTAGAAAGTCTGCCTAATGGTTGGTACCAAGTTTTGGTTAAAGGCAATGGCTTGGGCTTTGCAAAGGTTACTGGAAATGTTTTGAAAAATTATTTTCCAAAAGGCCTCAGATTCAAGTGAAAATGCTAGTCAAATATCTTATTCTATGTTATAGTGAAAGTATGGATTTTTTTAGTAGGATGATTCTTGATATCTTGATTGCCATCACATGTAGTTTTACTACTCAATGAAAATCA
>NZ_VMKU01000160.1:0-792 GCF_013276315.1 Streptococcus sp. 2741
TCATGGACAATGCTAGTTTTGATCCCAAGAACATTTTGGATGAACTCTGCATCCAAGATAAACACTTTTTCTTACCTCTACCGCCTTATTCACCAGATTTGAATCCTATTGAGTAAGCTTGGGCTATCTTGAAAAAGAAAGTAACAGATTTATTAAGGGAAGTCCCAACTATTTTTGAATGTTTGGAATGCTTTTTAAAACTAAATGACTATAAAATGAAATAAGAATAGGACAAATCGATCAGGACAGTCAAATCGATTTCTAACAATGTTTTAGAAGTAGAGGTGTACTATTATAGTTTCAATCTACTATATAAAAACGCATAATAGCGAGTGTACAGTGTACCTCAATACTATGCGTTTTATTGTGGGAAGACTTATTGGACTTTCGCTCAAGTAGAGTTTTTACTCAATTTCCTCACTGGATTGGGATTGAAATTCCAATTAATTTCTCTGAGTAGAGTGTCTTGATATTGGCTTCATCAATAGAGTTCTTATTAATTTTACGTTTCAAGAAAAATTCTTGAATGGTTTCGATTTCAGGCTCACGAATAGCACGGTGTTTGTTTGAGATGAGGATTTCATAGTGAAGCGGCGCTTGGGTAAAAATAACATCTGTATTCCCTGCAGAATAAACCTCAACAAGGGTTGCATCGGTACTTTCTAGCTGATTTTTTACAAGTTGCGAGTGTGAGTTTGTCGTATTGATAAGCTTCATAATATTTCCTCCGATTTTCTAATTCTATTATAGCACTTTTTGAATAAAGTCGCTTGATTTATACTCAATGAAAAT
>NZ_VMKU01000161.1:0-2168 GCF_013276315.1 Streptococcus sp. 2741
GTGAAGCTGACGTGGTTTGAAGAGATTTTCGAAGAGTATAAAATATTCAGGTGACGCATAGATATAGTTAATTGAAGCTTTGTTTGAAATCTGATAAAATAATGATATTACTAAGTTTTAAAAACTAAAGAAAAGGGAAGATATGATTACAGGCGAATTAAAAAATAAAATCGATCAGCTGTGGGAAATTCTTTGGACAGAAGGAAACGCAAATCCTTTAACAAATATTGAACAGTTGACTTATCTCTTATTTATGAAAGATTTGGATAGTGTCGAGCTTGGACGTGAAAGTGATGCTGAATTTCTAGGGATTCCTTATGAGGGAGTTTTTCCAAAAGATAAACCTGAATACCGTTGGTCAACTTTTAAAAATATAGGAGATGCTCAGGAAGTTTATCGTTTAATGACTCAGGAGATTTTTCCGTTTATTAAAAATCTCAAGGGGGATACAGATGATACAGCCTTTTCACGATATATGCGAGAAGCTATTTTTCAAATAAATAAACCTGCTACGCTTCAAAAGGCAATTTCTATCTTAGATGTTTTTCCAACTAGGGGATTAGATGTAGATTTTGATAATGACAAACAAAGTATTACTGATATCGGAGATATCTATGAATATCTGTTATCAAAATTGTCGACCGCAGGTAAAAATGGACAGTTCCGTACACCTCGTCACATCATCGATATGATGGTTGAGTTGATGCAACCGACTATCAAAGATATCATCTCAGATCCCGCTATGGGTTCTGCTGGCTTCTTAGTATCTGCTAGCCGTTACTTAAAGCGTAAGAAAGATGAATGGGAAACCAATACAGATAATATCAATCATTTTCATAATCAGATGTTTCATGGAAATGATACGGATACGACTATGTTGAGACTTGGGGCGATGAACATGATGCTACATGGAGTAGAAAATCCACAAATCAGTTACCTTGACTCGCTGTCTCAAGATAATGAAGAAGCCGATAAATATACTTTGGTTTTAGCAAATCCTCCTTTTAAGGGCTCACTTGACTACAATTCAACCTCTAATGACCTTCTTGCAACCGTAAAAACCAAAAAAACAGAATTACTCTTTCTTTCTCTTTTCTTGCGAACTTTAAAACCAGGTGGACGAGCAGCAGTTATCGTACCTGATGGTGTCCTTTTTGGTTCGTCTAAAGCTCATAAAGGAATTCGTCAGGAAATTGTAGAGAATCATAAGCTTGATGCTGTAATCTCAATGCCTAGTGGTGTGTTCAAGCCTTATGCTGGAGTTTCAACTGCTATTCTCATCTTTACAAAAACTGGTAATGGTGGTACTGACAAAGTCTGGTTTTACGATATGAAAGCGGATGGTTTAAGTTTGGATGATAAGCGACAACCGATTAGCGACAATGATATTCCAGATATTATCGAACGCTTTCATCATCTTGAAAAAGAAGCAGAACGTCAGAGAACGGATCAATCTTTCTTTGTTCCAGTTGCTGAGATAAAGGAAAATGATTATGATTTGTCTATCAATAAATATAAAGAGATTGAGTATGAAAAAGTTGAGTATGAACCAACAGAGGTCATCTTAAAGAAAATCAATGATTTAGAAAAAGAAATTCAAGCTGGCTTAGCAGAGTTAGAAGAATTACTCAAGTAGGGAGGTGGCTGTATGAAAAAAGTGAAGTTGGGGGAAGTCTTATCTCTAAAAAAAGGCAAGAAAGCCACTGTACTTGCTGAACAAACAACCCTAAGCCAACGTTATATTCAAATAGATGATTTAAGAAATAATAATAATTTAAAATTCACTGAAAGTTTAAATATGACTGAAGCACTTCCAGATGATATTCTGATAGCATGGGATGGTGCTAATGCAGGAACAGTTGGCTATGGGTTATCGGGAGCTGTTGGTAGTACAATTACGGTCTTAAAAAAGAATGAGCGATACAAAGAAAAAATTATATCAGATTACTTGGGAGTCTTTTTGGAAAGTAAATCGCAGTATTTACGAGATCATTCAACAGGTGCAACAATTCCTCATTTAAACAAGAATATATTACTTGATTTACAATTAGAATTGCTAGGTATCGAAGAACAAGAGAACATTATTTGTATTCTTAATACGATTAAAAGGCTTATTACTAAAAGAAAATTGCAGTTAGATGAACTAAACTTGCTCGTCAAATCCCGAT
>NZ_VMKU01000162.1:0-2451 GCF_013276315.1 Streptococcus sp. 2741
GTGGACCGTCATTATTATTGGAAGTGTTAAACACAAGAATGTGGCAGTACTGGGGTGGGTACAATATTGATATTAAAGGTAATGATATTAAGGTTGCTGCTATACGATATGTACAACTCAATAATAGCAGATTAATAAGAATTCAGGCTGATATGTATAACCGAGGAGTCATATATCTAACTGGTACAAACTTAAGGGAGTATATAGGTACCGTTAATGTTAAGTTTTATAGAGAATAGAAAGGAAACAACACATGACACAATTTAATGAATTTATTATCGCTTTTGCGACAGGCTTTTTAGCGGTAGTCGCAGGCAGCATGGTAAAAACAGTAAAAGATTATCTTTTGCGAAAAGGCGGAGAGAAAGCGGTGATTATCGCTGAAATCCTAGCCAAGAACGCAGTTCATGCCGTGGAGCAGGTAGCTCAAGAGACAGGTTTTAAAGGTGATGAAAAGCTTGAACAAGCTCGTGCTAAAATCCGTGCAGAGCTGACCAAATATAAGATCAGCATGACCGATAAGGACTTGGATACCTTTGTGGAGTCCGCAGTGAAGCAGATGAACGACGCTTGGAGGGAGTAGGGATGGATATCGATACAAGCAGACTACGTACAGGCTTGCCCCAGGTTGGGGTACAGCCTTACCGACAAGTACATGCCCACTCAACAGGCAACCGCAACTCAACCGCTCAAAATGAGGCAGACTACCACTACAGAAAGAACCCTGAGCTTGGTTTCTTCTCTCATGTCGTTGGTAACGGCCGTGTCATGCAGGTCGGTCCTGTAAATAATGGTGCCTGGGACGTTGGGGGCGGTTGGAATGCGGAAAGCTATGCGGCAGTTGAATTGATTGAAAGCCATTCAACTAAAGAAGAATTCATGACAGACTACCGCCTTTATATCGAACTCTTACGCAATCTAGCAGACGAAGCAGGTTTGCCGAAAACGCTTGATACAAGCAGTTTGGAAGGTATCAAAACACATGAATACTGTACCAATAACCAACCAGACAATCATTCAGACCACGTTGACCCGTATCCATATCTAGCCAAATGGGGCATTAGCCGTGAACAGTTCAAGCAGGATATTGAAAGTGGCTTGACAATTGAAACAGGTTGGAAGAAGAACGATACAGGCTATTGGTATGTACACTCAGACGGCTCTTATCCAAAAGACAAGTTTGAGAAGGTCAACGGCACCTGGTATTACTTCGACGGCTCAGGCTACATGCTTGCGAACCGCTGGAAGAAGCACACAGATGGTAATTGGTACTGGTTTGACCAGTCAGGTGAAATGGCTACAGGCTGGAAGAAAATCGCTGACAAGTGGTATTATTTCGACGTAGAGGGTGCTATGAAGACAGGATGGGTCAAGTACAAGGAGACTTGGTATTATCTTGACGGTAAAGAAGGTGCCATGGTATCAAACGCCTTCGTCCAGTCCGCAGACGGAACAGGCTGGTACTACCTCAAACCAGACGGAACAATGGCAGACAAGCCAGAGTTTGAAATTGAGCCTGACGGTTTGATTACGACTAAATAGAAAGGCTTCAAAATAGATTACACCAACCGCAGGCTCAGGCTTGCGGTTTTTTTATTTTACAAAAACACACATTTTGAACGATTAGAAAGCAAAATCACAATCCTATTGTTCAAAAAAGCGTTTACATGAAGAATATGGAGAGAAAATCGTGGTGTATTATTGTCAAAAACGGTGTTTTGTTAAAAATAAAAAACAGTGACCGAAATCACTGCTTATCAGTTGTAGCAAATTCATAAAGTTTTTCCGCTGTGAGAAGTGCCATTTTGTCCATGCTTGTTTTTCCTTTTCTGAGATCAGAAACAGTAGTCCATGGAACTCCAGCACCTTGCGAAATAGTAGATGTAGACATCGAACTGTCTAGCAATTCTTGAATAACTTTTCTCATCTTATTTGTCCTTTTTGTTTTTTAGATAAATATATACATTGATTGCAATTATAAAAATAGCTATTGCGCTGACCATTGCATTTCCTCTTTTCATTTGATAAAATAGAGGTGTGAGGGGCTTTCGCCCCAACCTCTTAGCGTTTACCTTTTTCTTTGACGGGATTTCGGTTTACGCTTTTTGTTTTGCCTTGCGACCGTTATTGCGGTCACTAGACTTGCGATAGCAGTTACCGTTTCAGGAATATTGTCTATTGCCTTTTCAAGTAACCTAAGCCAATCTTCTTTGTTCAATTTCATCACCCCCTTTCCTTATCTTGATTATATTATATCACGGTATACCGAGAAAGTCAAGAGTTTTGATGAAGTTTTTTAAAAAAAACAGGGGGCAAAAAAGGGGCAAAAGTGTCGTAAACCTCTGTAAAATGATGTAAAAACATTTATTTAAAAGCTCAAAATATAGCTGTTTTAAAAGGTATTGTAAGATATAGTAAAACGATGTAAAGGTATTTGTAAAAGCCGATGAA
>NZ_VMKU01000163.1:0-3321 GCF_013276315.1 Streptococcus sp. 2741
CGACGTTGACGTGGTTTGAATTTGATTTTCGAAGAGTATCAGTTATTATTTCCAGTTTAAAATAGCACTCAAGCCATAGTGATCACTGACTTGTGGACTCTTGTTACCATCAAATACGACATGTAAATTTTCCACCGCTAACTCTTTGGTAGTAAAGACATAATCGATTCGAAGGGGTTCAGTGTTCCCTTTCCAGCCATCAATTTCTGGTGGAACGGTATAGCTACCGCTTTTCTCTTGAGCAACTTCAAAAGCGTCTTGTAAGCCTAATGGACTAGCCAAAATAGCTTGGTAGCCTTCCTGTCCAGCTGGGTTGTTGAAATCTCCAGCTAGTAAAAGTGGCTTGTTCAATTCTTTCAAGACATTCTCAAATCGTGCCCATTCTTCTTGGAAACCTTTATCCCACCAAGAAAGGTGGACACTTGCAACTGCAAGCTCCTTACCATCAACTACAGTTTCAGCCAAGGCAACACGACGAGTATGATAGTCTGTTGGATCATCCACATCTGAAACCAAAATTTCTCTGGCTTCAATAGGTTTTTTAGACAAGATAGCTACACCTTCATGGTAGCGATCATAACCGATATGGTTATAGGCCCAAGTCCAGTAGTAATTTTTCCCTTGCTCAGACAACTTTTCAACCAAGAGTCTAACATAGTGATCTTGGTGAATAGGCTCAGCTGCTGGCAAAGCTTGATAAAGGTCATTAACCTCCACCTCTGGCGAAGTGATCTCCTGATTGATTTCTTGGAAACAAATCAAATCATAGTCTTTTTCAAGAATATCCTCAAGCAAAATCTGGAATTTTTCCTCAGCTTCTTTTTCCATCCAACTATGAGTATTGAGTGTTAAAAATTTCATTCTTTTCTCCCAAAATAAGAGGTTGGAATACAGCTTCCAACCTCAAGTATATTACAATTCTACTTTAGCAACTGCTGTTTTAGCTGCAAGAGAACCTGTTTTTTCTAATTTAACTGATTTAATTGCATCACCATTTGTGAAGACAACTACTGTTGAAGTTTCACGTCCTGCTGCACGGATAGCATCCAAGTCAGCTGTGACAAGGAGATATCCTGCTGCAACTTTTTGTCCTTCAGCAACATGAACTGTAAATGGTTTACCTTCAAGACTTACTGTGTCCAAACCAATGTGAACCAATACTTCAAGACCTGATTCAGTCACAATACCAAGAGCATGTTTTGTTGGGAAGATGCTTGATACAGTACCTGAAACTGGAGATACAATGTTTCCATTTGCAGGTTCTACTGCAAATCCATCACCCATCATTTTTTGAGCAAATACTGGATCTTTTACTTGTTCCAAAGCAACAACTTGACCGTCTGCTACTGAGTAAACTTCCTCAGTAAGACCTTTGAAGTGAACAGTGTTTTGTTGTGCTTCAGTCATTTGGCTTGGAAGAGTTTCAGGAATGATTTCACCTGAATCAAGGATATCTTGGATATCAGATTTCAATACGTCAGCTTTTGGTCCGTAGATAGCTTGAACCCCTTGTCCTTTCATGACAAGACCCATAGCTCCTTCTGCTTTCCATTGCTCTGCATTTCCTACTTTATCTGCATCTTTAACAGTTACACGAAGACGAGTCATACATGCGTCAACATCAACGATATTTGCACGTCCACCAAGAAGGTTGATGATGTTTACAGCTTGAGAGCCTGCTGCAACTTTCACTTCGCTACTAGATTCTTCTGAACCTTCAGCAGTTTCGTAGTTTCCGTTACGCCCTGAAGTTGCGTAGTTGAATTTTTGAATCATGAAGTTTGCGATAAAATACATGATTACGGCAAAGAGAACAGTTACCCAAACGAAGTTAATGATATCCATACCGATACCAGCACTGATTGCAATAGGTGTACGAGTCAAGAACTCGATTGAACCGAATGAGTGCATACGTAGGTTTACAACGTCAGCCATAGCGAAGGCAGCACCTTGAACAAGTGAGTAAACAAGATACATAGGTGTTGCAACGAACATGAACATGTATTCGATTGGTTCAGTAACCCCTGTCAAGAATGTTGCAAGAGCTGTCGCAATCATCATACCTTTATATTTGTGTTTCTTGTCAGCATCGACATTACGGTAGATAGCCACGATCACACCCATCAAGATACCGAATGAACCGATCATTTGTCCAACTTTAAAACGAGCTGGGTGAACAGTATCTAACAATTGTTGGTAGTGACTTGCATCTGTACCTTTGAGGTTTACAAGGTCTGTTACCCATGCAAGCCATAGTGGGTCTTGACCGAATACTTGAGTACCTTTAGCTGCACCAGTTAAAATGTCATAAGTACCACCAAGAGCTGTGTAGTTCATTGGGATAGTCAACATATGGTGAAGACCAAATGGCAAGAGCAAACGTTCCAAAGTACCATACAAGAATGGTGCAAGGATTGGTGCAGTTTCTTGTGAGTTGGCAATCCAAATACCAAAGCTATTGATACCAGTTTGCACAAGTGGCCAGAAAGCTGAAAGTAGAATTGCAGCAATTACTGAACGAAGAATAACTACAAATGGTACAAAACGTTTTCCGTTAAAGAATGAAAGTGCATCAGGAAGCTTACGGAAGTTATAGTATTTATTGTAAGCAGTTGCTCCAATAAAACCAGAAATAATCCCTACGAATACACCCATGTTAAGTGCTGGAGCTTCCATAACACTAATGAAGTAATCAGCAACTTTGATTGATCCACCAAAGAGAGTTGTTACCATAGCTTCTGGATTCTTCAACATGTCTCCTGATACACCAAAGATTGTACCAGTGATACGGTTGATTAGGATAAAGGCAAGACCTGCCGCAAACGCACCACCAGCACGTTCCTTAGCCCAGCTTCCTCCAATAGCGAGGGCAAACAAGATATGAAGGTTAACGATAACCCCCCAACCGATTTGCTCTAGGACACCACCAGTAATAACGAGTGGAGCAAAGTTAGGGTTAATCATCACGATAGACTTACCGATTGAAATCATCAAACCAGCAGCCGGCATAACCGCGATAACCACCATCAAAGCCTTACCGAATTTTTGCCAAAATTCGAAAGACAAGACATTTTTGAATGTATCTTTCATCATTCAAATCTCCTTTATTTTTA
This sequence comes from Streptococcus sp. 2741, assembly GCF_013276315.1. Lineage (NCBI taxonomy): Bacteria > Bacillati > Bacillota > Bacilli > Lactobacillales > Streptococcaceae > Streptococcus > Streptococcus sp. 2741. Next base: position 3,114 of record NZ_VMKU01000163.1, read on the forward strand.
TTTAGGCAAACGTTTTACGAAAACGTTTGCACCTTTTATGATTTAATTATACCACTTTAATTTTTTTTGTAAAGGCTTTTATTCAAAAAAATCCTCTTTTTTCAAAAATTTTCTAGGTGCTAAATTTCAAGTTCAAATTAGCCATCAAGAATCTTCTCTGAGCAACTTCTTTATACTCTTCGAAAATCTCTTCAAACCACGTCAGCGT
>NZ_VMKU01000164.1:0-709 GCF_013276315.1 Streptococcus sp. 2741
TTCCCCTCGAAAGCATAAAGAGGATGATAGCCATGAGCACGATAGTGGGCGTTATAAGCAACACCTTCTTGCTTGCCATAAGTTGTGAAATGGGTAGAATCGATATCTACAATGAGTTGGTTTAGCTGGTGAAACTGTAAAAAGAATTCGACCAATTCAAGGTTGAGGCATCGCAAACTATGGACTGTTTCCTCGTCAGTTCTGGAAAGAAAACGGGATAAGGTTGGCTGTGAAGCAAGCTGCCCTCCTTCCAACAATTTTGGAAAGTAGGCATCAGCTGACAATTCTTTACAAGCATAGTCCGTTCCATAGCCTGTTAACAGTTGAAAGAGGAACTGGACAAGGATATCTGAATCCGAATAACGACAGTAGCGGCGTTGGTCATTCGTTACTAAATACTTAGAAATCCGCTCTTTTAGTTTCAACTGGGAAAAAAGTTCCTGAAAAAAGATAAGACCACCATACTGGGTGAAATGACCTCCATCGAAAGATAGTTGGTAAAAAGACTTGTTTTGGAAGTGATGATTTGGTAAACTGTTCATGTGAGTTTCCTTTCTTTTTGTGTTTTTTTCTACACTTATACCATAAAGGGGAAACTCTTTTTTGTCTAGTAAAAAACACCCATTGGGTGAAAAAAGAAACCATCCAGGATCTAAGCTAAGGCAAGGATTCTGGAGGGTTTTTAGATTAGGGGTGAATAATTGGGGTT
>NZ_VMKU01000165.1:0-3467 GCF_013276315.1 Streptococcus sp. 2741
TTTGAAAATGATTGAGTATAAGGAAAGCTTGACAGCTCAACAGGTAGCTGAAGCAATAAAAAGAGGCTTCCAACAATCGATAGCAGATGTAGAATGTCTCCTCTGCCCTGTTGGTGATGGGGGAGAAGGTACTGTAGATGCTATCCGACATTCTCTTGACCTAAAAGAAAAATGGATCCAAGTGACAGACCCTTCTGGACAAAAAGAAGCCATGCGCTATTTTCAAAAAGGGGAACTGGCACTATTTGAAGTAGCTGACTTGGTTGGTCTTGGAAAAATTCCGCTAGAGAAACGAAATCCACTTCAAATCCAAACTTGTGGTATTGGAGAGTTGATTCTCCATCTCATTTCTAAAGGGATTAAAGATATTTATATCGGTGTTGGTGGCACGGCCAGTAATGATGGAGGACTGGGGATTGCTGCTGGTTTAGGTTATCAATTTTATGATAGGGATGGAAATGTCTTGCCTGCTTCCGGTCAATCCTTATTAAACTTAGCTTCTGTTTCAACAGAAAATCGCTATAAAATTCCTGAAGGTGTTCAAATTCATATTTTAGCAGATGTCGTGAGTCCCTTATGTGGTCATCAAGGTGCGACTTACACTTTTGGCAATCAAAAAGGTCTACATCCGACTATGTTTGCAGTCGTAGATCAGGCGATCCAAGATCTTTATGAAAAATTCTCACCTGCAACATTAGAAATTAAAGGAGCAGGAGCAGGTGGAGACCTTGCTGGTGGTTTGTGTGCCTTTGCTCAGGCAAGTATCGTGTCTGGAATTGATACCTGCTTGGACTTAACCAACTTTGATAAGAAAGTTTCAGATGCTGACTTGGTTGTTGTTGGAGAAGGAAGACTTGACAGTCAAAGCTTTGCTGGGAAAGCGCCTATAGGTGTTGCAAAAAGAACCCCTGTTGGAGTTCCTGTTATTGCTATTTGCGGTAGTCTTGCTGAAGATTTACCTCCCCTACCATTTGAAAATATCCAAGCTGTCTTTTCTATTTTGGAGAAAAGTGAACCTTTAGAAGATAGTTTGAAAAATGCCAGTCTCTATCTGGAGCGCATGGCTGCCAATATTGGGCACTTATTAAATATGTGCAAGATTTAGCTAAACCATTTCTTCCATAAGGATGTTTTGGCTGGTTCTTCCTTTTTAACTTCCCAAAGTTTTGGAAAAGCAAGTCGAAGGTCTTTTTCTTCTACTTGAACGGGTGCATTGCTATGAATAACCAGGCCGAAAGGAGAAGTAATATGCTCTTCAGATACTATGGTGGCTTGACTATCAGTTTCTTTTGCTTCTTTTAAGTAGAAAACTTGCTTATCAAATTCGATAGTTGGTGAAATCTTCACAAATAGTGGCTCTGCTTTTTCCTGAAGGTTTTCTAAAATAAATAAAAAGCCTTTTTCTAACTGAGGGCTATTTGCTGTGTCAATATCTACATATCCAAGAACTCTTTCCTCAAAAGTACCAAGATAGCGTCTTTGCTCATCCGGATTTATTTTTAACCCACCATGAGCTTTTTCAAGTAATTGTTTTGATAAATCTGTCATGAAAACAGTATATCATAAAAGTTAGAATAAAACAGACAAAAGAAAGCGATTACTTTATAAAGTTAAGGAAAATTTGCACAAAGATAACGTTTTTTCTTGAAAAAGGAGGGCTTTTAAGGTATTATAGAGGTGTAAAAAATTTAACTCAAAGGAGAGTAAAAAATGTCAATTATTACTGATGTTTACGCTCGCGAAGTCCTAGACTCACGCGGTAACCCAACACTTGAAGTAGAAGTTTACACTGAATCAGGTGCTTTCGGACGTGGTATGGTTCCATCAGGAGCTTCTACTGGTGAACACGAAGCAGTTGAACTTCGCGACGGTGACAAATCTCGTTACGGTGGTCTTGGTACACAAAAAGCTGTTGACAACGTAAACAACATCATTGCTGAAGCGATCATTGGCTACGATGTACGTGATCAACAAGCTATCGACCGTGCTATGATCGCTCTTGACGGTACTCCTAACAAAGGTAAATTGGGTGCAAACGCAATCCTTGGTGTGTCTATCGCTGTAGCTCGTGCTGCCGCTGACTACCTTGAAATCCCACTTTACAGCTACCTTGGTGGATTCAACACTAAAGTTCTTCCAACTCCAATGATGAACATCATCAACGGTGGTTCTCACTCTGACGCTCCAATCGCTTTCCAAGAATTCATGATTGTACCTGCTGGTGCGCCATCATTCAAAGAAGCTCTTCGTTGGGGTGCTGAAATCTTCCATGCTCTTAAGAAAATCCTTAAATCTCGTGGTTTGGAAACAGCCGTAGGTGACGAAGGTGGATTCGCTCCTCGTTTCGAAGGAACTGAAGACGGAGTTGAAACTATCCTTGCTGCTATCGAAGCTGCTGGATATGTTCCTGGTAAAGACGTATTTATCGGATTTGACTGTGCTTCATCAGAATTCTACGATAAAGAACGTAAAGTTTACGACTACACTAAATTCGAAGGTGAAGGAGCAGCTGTACGTACTGCTGCAGAACAAATCGACTACCTTGAAGAATTGGTAAACAAATACCCAATCATCACTATCGAAGATGGTATGGATGAAAATGACTGGGACGGTTGGAAAGCTCTTACTGAACGTCTTGGTGGTAAAGTTCAATTGGTTGGTGATGACTTCTTCGTAACAAACACTTCTTACCTTGAAAAAGGTATTGCAGAAGGTGCTGCTAACTCAATCCTTATCAAAGTTAACCAAATCGGTACTCTTACTGAAACATTCGACGCTATCGAAATGGCAAAAGAAGCTGGTTACACTGCCGTTGTATCACACCGTTCAGGTGAAACTGAAGATTCAACAATCGCTGACATCGCAGTTGCAACTAACGCAGGACAAATCAAGACTGGTTCACTTTCACGTACAGACCGTATCGCTAAATACAACCAATTGCTTCGCATCGAAGACCAACTTGGTGAAGTAGCAGAATACCGTGGATTGAAATCATTCTACAACTTGAAAAAATAAAGTAGTTCAGTAAACTATTTTATCCCGAACCTTGAAATTCAAAAGTTCGGCCGTTGATTTAACAACGTTTCTAGCCCCTCGGATTTTATCCGAAGGGCTATTTTTGGTACGACGGGCATGTCGTGCATCTGAGGTGTAAGTCCTCGGTGGGCACCTGCTACCGGTGAACCCAATAGCGATTCCCAAGCCTGACTATCGTGAGGTAGCGGATTAAAACGGTCTGGGGATAGACCGTTTTAAGTCTGACACTGGAAATAAGAATCGTCAGAGGAAGGGATAGCGAAATCGTGGCTCTACGAACAGGAACGTGATAGTAAGGCGTATATAGCGGATAAGGGGGTCAGAAACTCTAAAGTCCAAAAAGGTAGTCGTAACCTATATGCGTAAATCACGAGAGTAATTGAATTCGAACTAAGATTTATCTTTTTCCACTGTAACCTTTTAACGTCCTC
>NZ_VMKU01000166.1:0-1517 GCF_013276315.1 Streptococcus sp. 2741
TAACAATGTTTTAGAAGTAGAGGCGCACTATTCTAGTTTCAATCTACTATAATAGAAATTACTTTGACTTTCCTGACTGATTTGTTTAGTTCTTATTTCATTCAGATATGCTATGCATTAACCAATAGCGGATACCTACGGAGAACTTGCCACTCAGATGTAGGACCTGCCCATCATACAAAAAAACAGACTTCATCCCACAAAGAGATAAAATCTGTTACTATTTTCTACACGATATTTCCTAATTTTTAATCCAGCAGTTGGTCTACTTGGCTGATGACTCGCTCGGTAAAGGGCTTGTTGCCAAAAAACTCCAACCACGGCTTGCGAACCTCGTCTTTGCTGGTTTCTCTGTATTTTTTAGGTCTTATTTATGATGCTCTTTCAATAGTTCTTCAAACTCAGCCACAGTCATGCCTAATTTCTCACTCGCAACCTCAGGTGTTAGAAGACCTTGACGAACTAGATTTGCTAAACTTACTTTTAATCCCTGTTCGATGCCTTCAGCTCGTCCACGTTCAATTCCCTGTTCAATGCCCTCAGCTCGCCCACGTTCAAGACCGCGCTCCAGTCCTTGTTCAATCCCTTCCGCCCTAGCAGTTTCTAAGGCATAGTCCTGTGCTAACATGGCTTGTTCTTCTCGCCTGCGTTGTTCACTAAACATTTTCTTATCCTCCTCGGACCAACTCTTGTAGTCCAGCAGTTGATCTGCTTGGCTGATGGCTCGCTCGGGCTGCTGGGTAAAGGGTTTATTCCCGAAAAACTCTAACCATGGTTTACGAACCTTGTCTTTGCTGGTTTCTCTGTATTTTTTTAGTTCCAAGAAAGCCATCTTAACCAGATGGTTTTCCTGACCGTTATTTGTGATGGTTAAGACCTCACCTGTCGTGTCCTCTCGCATGCTAAAACTGTGGAAAGCCAAATCATCTTGAAAATAATTACTATCCACAATTGCAATAGCGTATACTGGTGCGATGTGTTTGTAGCTCTGGTGAGTATTGCCTTCTTGCTGGCGAATTTTTTCAAGATTTTGATTGACCTGACTGCACAGGTAAGCCCATAAACGATTGATGAAAAAATTCTGATGATGGACTTGGATTTCAATGATTACTTGAGTGCCATTATCCAACTCCGCCAAGACGTCTATACTGGTATAGAAATCCTGCGCCGAGTAGGGCAGGGAAGGCAAGACGTGAATGTTACTTCCCTCCAAAATCGTCACATTTTTTGCTGGCAAGTCCAGCATATCGCGAATAAATTGACAAGTGATTTCTGGATTGCTAAAAATTTTCTTAGCAACCAAGTCGTTGGTCGGGCTAATGCCCGGATGTCTTAGAATCATCCTTCTCCTCCTTCTATTATAGCACATTTTTTAATCTAATTTGCTAGATTTGATGCTTCTATCTATTTATTCGTAAAAGAAAGCTTTTCTTCAGAAGAAAGCTAATCGCTTATTTGAAATTTTTCCCCTCTGTTGGATAGTCCCGTCTATCTATGTTATAATCCCGACTTTATCA
>NZ_VMKU01000167.1:0-1234 GCF_013276315.1 Streptococcus sp. 2741
GCTTCCTAGTTTGCTCTTTGATTTTCATTGAGTATAACTAGTCTTGTAATTGTCTAAACGTTAAATATTTCATCTTCTATTCCTCGCAAAAAAGCGAGACATCCGTCCCGCCCTTCTTATTTTTCGTCAATAACGATTCTTACTTTTTTGTATTCAGTTGGGACAGAGTAGACAATCGTTCTTATCGCAGAAATAGTGCGACCCTTACGACCGATTACACGACCCACATCGCTTTGATCAAGATTCAAATGATATTCCAAAAATTCTGGTGTATCCTCAATCTTGATAGTTAAGGCATCTGGTTGTGAAATTAAGGGCTTCACAATCGCAATAATGAGATTTTCAATCGTATCCATCTGTCAACCTACTTTAAACTTATTTTGAAAATTTAGAATCGTGGAATTTTTTCAATACGCCTTCTTTTGAAAGGATGTTACGTACTGTGTCTGAAGGTTGAGCTCCATTAGCCAACCATGCAAGAACGCGGTCTTCTTTCAAAGTTACTTGGTTTTCAGCAACAAGTGGGTTGTAAGTTCCAACTGTTTCGATGAAACGTCCGTCACGTGGTGAACGTGAATCTGCTACGTTGATACGGTAGAAAGGTTTTTTCTTAGAACCCATACGAGTCAAACGGATTTTAACTGCCATTTTTAAAGTCTCTTTTCTTATTTTTTATTTCGGTGAAATAGCTGAGCTATTTAGCACATGTTCTATTATAGCAGATTTCTAACAGGTGTCAAGAAAAAAACTTGACAGACTATAAAATTTTTAAACCATTTAGAAATTTGTTAGAAGTAGGAAATAAATGTTTGAAAGAGGCTATCCGTGAATAGTATTTTAGAAATATTTTATAAAGAACACCAAGTCAAACCCTTCATCTCTCCTGAACGTGATTTGGATGCTTGGCTCCTAAATCCTAAGCCCGTTCCCAAACGAAATATGGACTTATTGGCAGATGATTCGCTGGCAGGTGATATCATTCTACTATGGAGAATACAGTTTGGAACTTTTACCACCGAAACATGATTTTAAAAACTCCCATTCGAATATGATTCAAAATTCGCTTAAAATCAATGTTTTCCCACTTTTTCAGAAAACAAATTTTCATCTAATTTAAATAACTTTCAATTAAATGGTATGAATTTTGCTTAAAATCATCAAAAAACACCCCATGGTGTGAACCATAATACTCTTTGAAAATCTCTTCAAACCACGTCAACGTCGTCTTGCCGTA
>NZ_VMKU01000168.1:0-9115 GCF_013276315.1 Streptococcus sp. 2741
CATACCTACGGCAAGGCGATGTTAATGCGGATTGAAGAGATTTTTGAAGAGTATAAATCTTCCTAGGATAAAGCAAAACGCATAATATCAAGGGTTTTAAACACTTGATATTATGCGTTTTCTGATGTTAAAGACTTTCTACCAGGTTTTTTGAAGCATAATTGTTAGTTGTAGTCATTTATTATTCTTCAAAGAAAAATGGTGGGGCGAATTTTTTCAGTTCTTCAAAGCACTTTTGAGCAGCATCTGCATCTTCACAGATGATAAGACAGACATCATCACCACAAAGGGTAGCGATAGCGTCAGGGAAGCTCAAAGCATCAATGATAGAACCAAAGGATTGAGCCAGTCCAGGAAGGGTTTTTAGTAGGACTTGGTGTTGAACTGGGCGCATCAAGACAAGGGCGTCTTCCATGTAGAGTTCGAGACGTTTTTCCCATTTTGAGCTGGAACCATTGTTAAGAACATAATAAGCGCTATCTTCTTCGCGGACTTTTGATAGGTTCATATTTTTGATGTCGCGTGAGAGGGTTGCCTGGGTCACTTGAATGTCGTTCTCAGCAAGAAGGGACTGCAATTCAGCCTGTGTATGAATCTTGTTTTTTGCGACAAGAGCGCGTATGAGTTGGTGGCGGTGTTCTGATTTATTCATGATAATGTAACTCCTTTTAGCAAGGTATGGTAAGCGTGGACTGAGCGAGGTCGACAGTCAAGTAGTAGTCGGTATTGTCACGGATGGTGATTTCAAAGTCAGTCGTATAGAGGACTAAACGAAGAGTATCTCCTTCTTTTAGATTGTAAATAGTTGGTTGCAGTTCAAATTGCACATCCATCCATTCATCTGCAGTAATATCCTCTACTAACAGTAAATCATTTCTATTTTGTAAATTAAGGTAACCTTTTGTCACGACTCGTTGTGCATCTGGTCTAAATGGCAGTTCACAGAGATTTTCCAGCATATGATAGCGACCGTTGTCAATGGTTCTAGCACTTAAAACAGCTGGATAAGGCTGTAAGTATTTCTTTTGACCAAGTTCCAGTAATTGAGCAGATAAAAGCCCCTTGTTTGTGCTGGATTTGATACGAAGATTGAGCTGAGCGCGACCGTTCAGGTGGAGATCTTTAGTTACAGGCAGGTCAATAGTAATCTGATTGGTTTTCCCTTGATAGAGTTCCGTATTGAAGGTCTGGTAGGTCTTACCATAACGCTCAAAATCCTTATCTGGGTACTGGTTTTGAATAGCTTGCTCTTCTTGCCCAAGTGAGAAGGTTTCAAAGTTTTCTTGCTCACCAAAGTTATCAAGAGATAACCAAGTCTGAGGAGCAGTATTGTCCTGCCAGATAACGGTCGGAAGTTGAAAATCTGTATCTTGTCCCAGTAATTTCTTTGTCAACAAAGCATTCATGGACTCACGGAAATCAATGGACTGCCAGTTGTTCATATACACATGGGCGCCATTATGGAAAAAGAAATACTTATTTATATTAGTAGGAAGAGCATGGAACATCTGGTAAACATGAAGTGGTTTGACATTCCAATCCTGAGAACCATGGGTAAAGACAACCTCTGCCTTTACTTTATGGGCATTGAGCAGATAGTTGCGGTCATGCCAAAACTGGTTATAGTCGCCAGTCTTGCGATCCAGTTGCTCTTTCACTTTTTCTAAGTCAGCTTGGTGAGCTTCATTGCCACGGATATAGTCGCCAGCCAAGAGATTACGAGAGTAGGTTAGTTCAGCAAGGGAGTCAAAGTCCTCACCTGGATAGCCACCTGGGCTAGTCACCAGACCGTTTTCTCGGTAGTAGTTGTACCATGAAGAAATTCCAGCCTCAGCAATGATTACTTCTAAACCATCAACACCTGTAGTGGCAAGGCCGTTTGACATGGTACCTAGATAGGAAAGTCCAGTTGTAGCTACTTTTCCGTTTGACCAGTCAGCTTTGACTTGACGCTGGCGCGTATAATCGGTAAAGGCACGGCAACGGCCATTAAGCCAATCAATGACATTTTTATAAGCCTCGATTTGCTGGTAGTCGCCATTAGTCATGAAACCAGTAGAGTCTCTGGTACCAACACCTGAAACATAGAGATTGGCAAAACCTCGTGGAAGGAAGTAGTCGTTGAGTGTATAGCTAGAGTTGATGTGAGTTAGCTTTTCCTCAGCTTCAGCCACAAGCTCAGCTTGGCCTTGAGATTGGACGAGATTGAGTTGAGGTTCTTCTAGCTCAATCTTGTGAGCAGGTTTGACATCAAGCTCACCCTCCATCTTGTAGAGAGCCTTGTCGCTAGCCTTGTCATTTGTTCCCTGATGATAGGGACTGGCTGTCATGATAGCAGGGATTTGTCCCTCATAACGAGGACGAATAATGCTGACCTTGACTAAGTCTGGAAGTCCTTTTTGGTCAGTATCGACACGAGACTCAACGTAAACGACTTCACGAATGACATCATGACTGGAAAAGGTAGCCAAACTCTTGCCGTTAAAGTAGTGGTAGTCATTATCCTCAGGGATAAGACCGTCGCTTACCAGTTGATCAATCAGGGTATTCCCCTTTTTGGTGCGAGTATTGAGTAACTGATAGAGATTTTCAATCAAGTCACCGTATACAATAGGAAATCCAGTCTCTTTACGAAAAACGTCACTGTCTTCGAAGTCAATCAAATAAGAAAAGCCCAAAAGTTGAAAGGCGACAGTATAAAAAATAGCTGCTGTCAAGTCTTTGTCAGATTTGAAAAAAGTTAATATGTTAGTTTCTTTATCTATAGCTAAGCAGGAGAGTGGATAGTCGGTGTTCTCATAAGTGAAAAAAAAGCGACGTAAAAAAGTTTCCAGTAATTCCTTGGGATTGGCTGTGTTTTGTAAATTAAAGCCACATTTTTTTAGTTCAGATAAGATATTTTCTTTTGGAAAAGTGACATAACTATATTGATTAAAACGCATAGAACCTCCATATAGAATGATAGTTAAGGTTATTATATCAAAAAAAAAGCAGAAAGGGAATTGTTAACTGTAAAAGGAAATAATCTAATAAAAATGAATAAAGTGCTAAATTCAATATAGAGAACAGTGTAATAATAGATATAATGGGTATAATATAAAAATTCTAGGAGATTTATATTGTATGTTTTCTATTTTTTATATATAATATAGTATAAATATAAAAACGATGGCAAAAATACAAATGAATAGAAAGTAAATTAGTAAGCTGATGAAATTTTTCTCAAGAGAAGCCTTTTATAGGTGAAAATGGTATAATATAGTGAGAAGGATAGAGGAGAAGTGTAAATTGATCGCACAACTAGATACAAAAACAGTCTATAGTTTTATGGAAAGCGTCATTTCGATTGAAAAGTATGTGAGAGCAGCTAAAGAATTCGGCTACACTCATCTGGCTATAATGGATATTGACAATCTTTATGGTGCTTTTGACTTTCTAGAGGTTACAAAAAAATATGGCATTCATCCTTTATTAGGGCTTGAAATGACTGTGTTTGTGGATGCTCAGGAAGTGAATCTGCGCTTTTTAGCTTTATCTAGTGTGGGCTATCAGCAGTTGATGAAGCTTTCGACAGCCAAGATGCAGGGGGAGAAAAATTGGTCGGTTTTATCTCAGTACTTAAATGATATTGCGGTAATTGTGCCTTATTTTGATGGACTGGAGTCGTTAGAACTAGGCTGTGATTACTATATAGGGGTTTATCCGGAAACACCAGCAAGCGAATTTTATCATCCAATCTTGCCCCTCTATCGGGTCAATGCTTTTGAAAGCAGGGATAGAGAAGTTCTTCAAGTTTTAACAGCGATTAAAGAAAACCTACCGCTTAGAGAAGTTCCCTTGCGCTCACGACAAGATGTCCTTATATCAGCAAGTTCTTTAGAGAAATTATTCCTAGAACGATTTCCGCAAGCCTTAGACAATTTAGAAAAGCTGATTTCAGGCATTTCTTACGACTTGGATACGAGTCTGAAACTGCCTCGTTTTAACCCAGCTAGACCAGCAGTAGAAGAGTTGAGAGAACGCGCTGAGCTTGGGCTTGCTCAGAAGGGATTGACTAGTAAAGAATATCAAGACCGTCTAGACCAAGAATTGGCTGTTATTCATGATATGGGATTTGATGATTATTTCTTGGTTGTTTGGGATTTGTTGCGTTTTGGACGACTGAATGGCTACTATATGGGAATGGGAAGGGGTTCTGCAGTTGGTAGCTTGGTTTCTTATGCCTTAGATATTACAGGGATTGACCCAGTAGAGAAAAATCTGATTTTTGAACGCTTTCTCAATCGTGAACGCTATACCATGCCTGATATTGATATTGATATCCCAGATATTTATCGTCCAGATTTTATCAGATATGTTGGTAATAAATATGGCAGTAAACATGCGGCACAAATCGTTACTTTTTCTACCTTTGGTGCCAAGCAAGCTCTGCGTGATGTCTTGAAACGCTTTGGTGTTCCAGAGTATGAATTATCCGCAATTACCAAGAAAATCAGTTTCCGTGATAATCTCAAGTCAGCCTATGAGGGCAATCTCCAGTTTCGTCAGCAAATTAATAGTAAGTTAGAATACCAAAAAGCCTTTGAAATTGCCTGCAAGATTGAGGGGTATCCAAGACAAACCTCTGTCCATGCAGCTGGTGTTGTGATTAGCGACCAAGATTTGACCAATTACATTCCTCTAAAGCATGGTGATGAAATTCCACTGACTCAGTATGATGCTCATGGAGTTGAGGCTAGCGGTCTTTTGAAGATGGATTTTCTGGGACTGCGAAATTTGACCTTTGTTCAGAAAATGAAAGAGTTGCTTGCTGAAACAGAAGGGATTAAGATAGCTATCAACGAGATTGATTTGGAAGATAAAGAAACGTTAGCTTTATTTGCTTCTGGCAATACAAAAGGTATCTTTCAATTTGAACAACCTGGTGCCATTCGTCTGCTTAAGCGTGTGCAACCAGTCTGTTTTGAAGATGTCGTAGCGACTACTTCTCTAAATAGACCAGGTGCTAGTGATTATATCAATAATTTTGTGGCAAGAAAACATGGGCAGGAAGAAGTGACTGTTCTGGATCCAGTACTGGAGGATATTTTGGCTCCAACCTATGGTATCATGCTCTATCAGGAGCAGGTTATGCAGGTAGCTCAGCGGTTTGCTGGATTTAGTCTTGGGAAGGCCGATATTTTGCGTCGAGCTATGGGGAAAAAGGATGCTTCTGCCATGCATGAGATGAGAGCTTCCTTTATTCAAGGCTCCTTAGAAGCTGGTCATACTGTGGAAAAAGCAGAGCAGGTCTTTGATGTCATGGAGAAGTTTGCAGGTTATGGTTTTAACAGGTCACATGCCTATGCTTACTCAGCTTTGGCCTTCCAGTTGGCTTATTTCAAAACGCATTATCCAGCCATTTTTTATCAGGTCATGTTGAATTCTGCCAACAGTGATTACTTAATAGATGCACTTGAAGCAGGCTTTGAAGTGGCTCCTCTGTCCATCAACACCATTCCCTATCACGATAAAATTGCCAACAAGTCCATCTATCTAGGATTGAAATCGATTAAGGGAGTCAGTAATGATTTAGCTCTCTGGATTATTGAAAATAGACCCTATTCTAACATTGAAGATTTTATAGCTAAATTACCTGAGAATTATCTGAAACTACCTCTGCTAGAACCTTTGGTAAAAGTTGGTCTTTTTGATTTATTTGAAAAAAATCGTCAAAAAGTATTTAATAACTTAGCCAATCTATTTGAATTTGTGAAAGAGTTGGGAAGTTTATTTGGAGATACTATTTATAGTTGGCAGGAATCGGAGGATTGGACGGAACAAGAAAAATTCTATATGGAACAAGAGCTTTTAGGGATAGGTGTCAGCAAACATCCACTACAAACTATCGCAAGTAAAGCTATTTACCCAATTACCCCAATCGGAAATTTGTCAGAAAATAGCTATGCTATTATTTTGGTTGAAGTTCAGAAAATAAAAGTGATTCGTACCAAAAAGGGTGAAAATATGGCCTTCTTACAGGTAGATGATAGTAAGAAAAAATTGGACGTCACTCTCTTTTCAGACTTATATCGTCAGGTTGGACAGGAAATAAAAGAGGGAGCCTTCTACTATATAAAAGGAAAAATACAATCACGTGATGGCCGTCTGCAAATGATTGCACAAGAAATAAGAGAAGCAGTTGCTGAACGCTTTTGGATACAGGTGAAAAATCATGAATCGGATCAAGAAATTTCACGTATTTTAGAACAATTTAAAGGCTCAATCCCAGTCATCATCCGGTATGAGGAGGAACAGAAAACCATCGTTTCTCCCCATTATTTTGTAGTTAAATCTGATGAATTAGAGGAGAAATTGAATGAAATCGTTATGAAAACGATTTATCGCTAAAAATACGGAAAATAGAAGAATTTTAAAATCAAATGTGGTATAATCAAGAAGACTGTTAAAAGAAAAAGGAGCATAAACCAATATGAAACGTATTGCTGTTTTGACTAGTGGTGGAGACGCCCCTGGTATGAACGCTGCTATCCGTGCAGTTGTTCGTCAAGCAATTTCAGAAGGAATGGAAGTGTTTGGTATCTATGACGGATATGCTGGTATGGTTGCCGGTGAAATTCATCCCCTAGATGCAGCTTCAGTAGGAGACATCATTTCTCGTGGTGGTACTTTCCTTCACTCAGCTCGTTACCCAGAGTTCGCTCAACTTGAAGGGCAACTAAAAGGGATTGAGCAATTGAAAAAACACGGCATTGAAGGTGTAGTTGTTATCGGTGGAGACGGTTCTTACCACGGCGCTATGCGTTTGACTGAGCATGGTTTCCCTGCTATCGGTCTTCCAGGTACAATCGATAACGATATCGTTGGTACTGACTTTACAATCGGTTTTGACACAGCGGTTACAACTGCTATGGATGCTATTGATAAGATTCGTGATACATCATCAAGTCACCGTCGTACTTTTGTTATTGAAGTTATGGGACGTAACGCTGGTGATATCGCTCTTTGGGCTGGTATTGCAACTGGTGCAGATGAAATCATCATTCCTGAGGAAGGATTCAAGATTGAAGACATCGTAGAAAGCATTAAATGTGGTTATGAGTGTGGTAAAAAACACAATATCATCGTCTTGGCTGAAGGTGTGATGTCAGCAGCTGAATTTGGTCAAAAACTTAAAGAAGCTGGAGATACAAGCGACCTTCGTGTGACAGAACTTGGACATATTCAACGTGGTGGTTCTCCAACTGCGCGTGACCGTGTATTGGCGTCACGTATGGGTGCCCATGCTGTTAAACTTCTTAAAGAAGGTATTGGTGGTGTTGCGGTTGGTATCCGTAACGAGAAAATGGTTGAAAACCCAATTCTTGGAACGGCAGAAGAAGGAGCATTGTTTAGCCTTACTGCAGAAGGTAAGATTGTAGTTAACAACCCACACAAAGCCGATATTGAGCTATCTAGCTTGAATAAGAGCTTGTCATAATTTACAATTTAGTTAATAAGACCAAAAAGGTCATATCTATAAAGGAGTCACAAAAATCATGAACAAACGTGTAAAAATCGTTGCAACTTTGGGTCCTGCGGTAGAAATCCGTGGTGGTAAAAAATTCGGTGATGACGGATACTGGGGTGAAAAACTTGATGTTGAAGCTTCAGCTAAAAACATTGCTCAATTGATTGAAGCTGGTGCTAACACATTCCGTTTCAACTTCTCACACGGTGACCACCAAGAACAAGGTGAGCGTATGGCAACTGTTAAACTTGCTGAAAAACTTGCAGGTAAAAAAGTTGGTTTCCTTCTTGATACAAAAGGACCAGAAATCCGTACAGAATTGTTCGAAGGTGAAGCTAAAGAGTATTCATACAAAACTGGTGAGAAAATCCGTGTTGCAACTAAACAAGGAATCAAATCAACTCGTGAAGTGATTGCATTGAACGTTGCTGGTGCTCTTGATATCTATGATGATGTTGAAGTTGGTCGTCAAGTTTTGGTTGACGACGGTAAACTTGGTCTTCGTGTGGTTGCTAAAGATGACGCAACTCGTGAATTTGAAGTGGAAGTTGAAAACGATGGTATCATCGCTAAACAAAAAGGTGTGAATATTCCTAACACTAAAATTCCTTTCCCAGCCCTTGCTGAACGTGATAACGACGATATCCGCTTTGGTCTTGAACAAGGTATCAACTTTATTGCGATTTCATTCGTACGTACTGCAAAAGACGTGAACGAAGTTCGTGCAATCTGTGAAGAAACTGGAAACGGACATGTTCAATTGTTCGCTAAAATCGAAAACCAACAAGGTATCGATAACTTGGATGAAATTATCGAAGCTGCTGATGGTATTATGATTGCTCGTGGTGATATGGGTATCGAAGTACCATTCGAAATGGTTCCAGTTTACCAAAAAATGATTATTAAGAAAGTCAATGCTGCAGGTAAAGTTGTTATCACTGCAACAAACATGCTTGAAACAATGACTGAAAAACCACGTGCAACTCGTTCAGAAGTATCAGACGTATTCAACGCTGTTATCGACGGAACTGACGCAACAATGCTTTCAGGTGAGTCTGCAAATGGTAAATACCCTCTTGAGTCAGTAACTACAATGGCTACAATTGATAAGAATGCTCAAACTCTTCTTAATGAATACGGACGTTTGGATTCAGATTCATTTGAGCGTAACTCTAAGACAGAAGTAATGGCTTCTGCTGTTAAAGATGCGACTAACTCAATGGACATTAAATTGGTTGTAACTCTTACTAAGACAGGTCACACTGCACGTTTGATTTCTAAATACCGTCCAAATGCTGACATCTTAGCATTGACATTTGACGAATTGACAGAACGTGGCTTGATGTTGAACTGGGGTGTTATCCCAATGTTGACAGATGCTCCATCTTCAACTGACGATATGTTCGAAATCGCTGAACGTAAAGCGGTAGAAGCAGGTCTCGTTGAGTCAGGTGATGATATCGTTATCGTTGCTGGTGTACCAGTAGGAGAAGCTGTTCGTACAAATACAATGCGTATCCGCACAGTACGTTAAGAAAAATATAAAAACCTATCATATCCAGCTTTAGAGCTTGTGTGATAGGCTTTTTCCGGCTCTTTGTCAAC